>NZ_JCBCBS010000005.1:0-84532 GCF_059864205.1 Pelovirga sp. | reverse complement strand
GGGGGTCTGGTTTCGTCAGAGCACCAGGGAACAAGCTGCCGAACTGGGCGTCACCGGCTGGTGTCGTAACTGTCCCGACGGCAGCGTCGAAGCGGTATTTCAAGGGGAAAAGCAAGTTGTTCAGAGGGCCATTGACTGGTGCCATGAGGGGCCGAAGACGGCGCGGGTTGACCATGTCGATATTGAATGGCTTGCTTCTGGTGATGAATTGAACATCTTTGAGGTTCGTGCATAAATCGCTGGGCCTACTTTCGCAGGAAAGGATTCACCATGACCCATCTGCTTAATCCGCGCCGAGTCGACACCTGGCGGAACATCATCCAGTGGGGGTTTTTCCTTTGGATATTGTCCCTGGGTATCCGCTTTGGACTGTTTGTCCGCCATTTTGAAACAGCCGGAGCAACTCCTTTTGTCTCACGGCCCCCGGGAGTGGAAGGATTCTTGCCAATCGGGGCGCTAATGAGCCTGAAACATTGGCTGATGAACGGCATGTTAGATGCGATTCACCCCGCTGCACTGATTCTCTTTATTACCTTCATGGCGATGAGCCTGCTGGCAAAAAAATCATTCTGTTCCTGGTTGTGCCCGGTCGGGACCTTGTCGGAGGGCATGTGGAAAACCGGCCAACGCTTTTTGGGGCGGAATTTTCAGGTCTGGAGCCGGCTTGATATCCCCTTGCGTGGACTGAAATACCTGTTATTTTTCTTTTTCGCCAAAACCATCCTCTACGATATGCCGGCACAGGCAATCAGCAGCTTTATGCGGGCCCCATACTGGGCCACCAGTGATGTCAAGATGCTTTATTTTTTTAAACAGATGTCCGTGACTGCCGCGGTCGTCATTCTCGTTCTGGGCGCTTTGTCTCTGCTTTACAAAAATTTCTGGTGCCGCTATCTCTGTCCTTACGGTGCCCTGCTCGGGCTACTGAGCATCTTTAGTCCGATGAAAATCAGGCGGGATGATGCTCAATGTCACAGTTGCGCTAAATGCGCCCGTCATTGCCCCTCGTCCTTACCGGTACACCGAAAAAAAACCATCCACAGTCCGGAATGTATCGGTTGTGTCAGTTGTGTCGAAAGCTGCCCCAGAAGCGCTCTGGCCATGTCTCTGCCACGGCTGAAGCAACCCCTGCCGCGGTGGGTGTTCCCTGTGCTTGTCGTGGGAATTTATGCTGGAGGAGTCACTTTCGGCATGATCACCGGAAACTGGCAGACATCTCTGAGCTACCAGGATTATCAGCAGCTGATACCGCTGATAAACAGAGTCGGGCATTAAGTGCCACCAGCAGTAACCCCTGTCGCCACAAAAACATACATCTGGCCCACATGGCACGATGCTCCTCCCCTCCTCACCCAGTCCAGACATACAAGGTTTTATCCTGTCCACCAGGCCAACTCATGTTACTTTTAGTATTTTATTGTTATTTCTAGTTCATTGTAGAAAAAATCCACATAGCGTGGAAATATTCTACACAAACAGGCCAACAATCGGACACCATCATTCCTCCCAGCAGTAAAAAATGTCCCTGTATCCCTAGTTTGCCACCATTCAAGGCCCATAAACAGAATCCGGCACTTGTCTTGCAGCTAAAATAAGGCTATTAGTTATATATAGTTGTTTTTGGTTTGTTATGGATATTTAAATCCAGACATAACATTAACCTCTGATTACTGTAACTGTTTATCCTGAAGGATCATGGACGATGATCAATCTGATGTAATCAGAATAACCCTTGACGGGAGGCAATGATGAAAATCAGCACAAGAAACGTATTAAATGGAAAAGTGACGGCAATAAAACGCGGCGCGGTAAATTCAGAGGTAGAGATGACAATTGCCGGAGGACACAGGATTGTAGCCATCATCACTAATGAGAGCGTTGAGGCGTTGGGCCTCATCAATGGAAGAAACGCTTTTGCCTTGATCAAGGCTCCCCTGGTGGCTATCGGCAAGGACATTGCCGGTATGAAATTCAGCACCCGAAATATTTTGGAAGGCACCATCAAAGACATCACTCACGGATCGGTTAATGGTGGAGTGACAATCGACCTTCCAGGTGGCAACTTGATGGAGGCTATCGTTACTGAGCATAGCATTGCCGAACTGAAACTGAAAGTAAACGACACGGTAACGGCCTTTTTTAAAGCGTCACATGTCATTGTTGCTGTCACAGATTGAATGAAAACCAGTAGAAGTTAAAACACCACAGTACCCACTTATAAGGATATTGTTTTCAGTTGGTCCTGAATAAAACCGTGGTGATAAAAGACCTGGATTGAAACCCAACCATTTATCAGGCGTTGTTAGGTGATTTCGGTGCGGCACAATAGTGTCGGATTCTTTAACTCAAGGAGAAATGATCATGTCTATATTTCGTATTTTATTATCCGTTTTGCTCATGTTATCGCTGGCCGGAACAAGTTTCGCTACGGAACGATTACGCTTGTCCACTACGACTTCAACCGAGAACTCCGGGCTGCTCAAGGTACTTGTCCCTCCTTTCGAGAAGAACAATGATTGCCGCGTCGACGTCATTTCAGTCGGCACGGGCAAGGCGCTAAAACTGGGCGAAGCAGGGGACGTCGACGTCGTCCTGGTGCATGCACGCACATTGGAAGACAAGTTCGTTGCGGACGGGTTCGGGGTCAATCGAAAAGATGTCATGTACAACGATTTTGTTATTCTCGGACCAGTCGCTGATCCGGCCGGGGTCAAAGGGTCGAAGACAACCTCCGAAGCTTTTTCCAGAATTGCCGGAAAAAAGATATCCTTTGTCTCTCGTGGGGACGAGTCAGGAACACATCAGAAAGAGAAAGAGATCTGGCAGGCCGCCGGTGTGACCCCGACGGGGTCCTGGTATATGGAGGCCGGCCAGGGCATGGGTGAAGTGCTTATCATGGCAACAGAAAAAGAAGCCTATACGATGTCCGACCGAGGTACTTACAATGCCTTCAAAAAATCAAAAACCGACCTGGTCATTGTCTTCGAGGGCGAAGAGGGCCTGTTTAATCCCTATGGAGTAATAGCCGTAAATCCGCAAAAACACCCGCACGTAAAATACGATCTGGCAATGAAATTTATTAACTATATCACCGGTCCTGAAGGACAAAAAATTATCGCCGAGTTCAAGGTCGACGGCGACCCGCTTTTCTTCACCTACAAATAACTGGTTTCCTTACTGAAGCGGTTCTTTTGCGTCCTTTCTTACAAGAAGTACTTCACTGTGACTATCCCGATTCTCCGGATGGTCACAGTGAAGTTTCCGGACGGAAATTATTTAGCTTCATGAATGATCCGATTCACCGTCAGCTCACCTTATCCCACTGAGTAAGGAAACGTCCAAAGAAGGTTTACTAATGGAATTTCTTTTTGAATCTCTGCGCACCGCCTTAACCCTCATCCTTGCCCTTGATTTCGATGTCGTCGATGCGGTCGGCACGTCTCTGAAGGTGTCGATCTGGTCGGTTATTCTGGCTGCTACGGTGGGGATTCCCTTCGGAGTAGCCGTCGCGGTGAATGAGTTTCGCGGAAAGCGGATCCTGATCACCCTTATCAACACTCTAATGGCATTGCCGACCGTGGTTGTTGGCCTGGTCGTATATGGTTTTCTAAGCCGCCAGGGACCCTTAGGTGAGTTGTCATTGCTTTTTTCTCCAGCCGCTATGATTATCGGCCAGACAGTACTGGCCCTGCCAATTGTCGTCCATTACTCACTGGGTGCAGTGCGGGGTGCAGACGCACGGATACTACCAACGGCCAGGACCTTGGGAGCGGGACCACTAAGATGTTTGATCAGACTCGTTCTTGATGTGCGTTTCGGCATTGTCGCAGCTGTCATTGCTGCATTTGGCCGAGTGGTTGCCGAGGTGGGAGTGGCAATGATGCTCGGTGGCAACATCCGCGGTTACACACGGTCAATGACAACCGCGATTGCCCTGGAAACAAGTAAAGGAGAATTCGCTTTCGGATTAGCCTTGGGAATTTTTCTGATGGCTGTAGCGCTGTTCATTAATATCCTTTTCAATGTGATGCAGGAGCGATAAGCACATGTCGGCACTTTACCAACTTAAAGATATTGGACGCAGGTATGGCACCCGCCCGGTTCTTGACATTGACTCGCTCCAACTGCAGGCAGGTCGGCTTTATACGCTGACTGGAGCAAACGGATCCGGAAAAACCACATTATTACAAATCCTTGCCTTCCTCCAGCCGCCCAACTCCGGTAACCTAATTTTTCGAGGATTACCGGTGACCTGGTCAAGGGGAGTACTGCGACAATTACGTCGGGAGGTCACTCTGCTACATCAGTCACCTTATCTATTCGCCACCAGTGTCTACGCAAATGTGACTTTTGGTTTAAGGTCCAGGGGGATCAGGGGAGAGAAGCTTCGACGGGCAGCCATGGCTGCCCTGGAAACCTGTGGTCTCAGTGGCTTTGAGGGGCGCAGCGCACGAGAACTTTCAGGGGGAGAGGCGCAAAGAGTCGCCATGGCCCGCGCCCTGGCATTGCAACCAGCCGTGCTTCTTCTCGACGAACCTTTAGCCAACGTAGACAGCGAGACGTCTTCTCTTTTGCTCCAGGTGATTCGCTCTTTGCCGAAAGCTGGAACATCCGTTATTATGACCACCCATGATCCACGCCATCAGTCCGACCTCAATAGTATAACGATCCATCTGGAAAATGGTTGCGTTGTTTCGAATGCAACCTCATCACACTCAGGGATATTATGAAATCGGTTTTTTTAAATACTTACAGTCGTTTTGAATTCGAGGACTTATTGCAATCCTTTCCGCCCGTCGGCACCGAAACTGTCGCTTTTAATCGCTCGTGCTATCGAGTCTTAGCTGAAGAACTTATTTCCCCTGAGGAACTCCCAGCCGCCAGGCGGTCGTCGATGGACGGTTATGCCTTGCGAGCGGCCGATGCCTTTGGGGCAAGCGACAACAATCCTGCCTACCTCGAATGCACGCGCCGTCTGGAAGTAAATGAATATCCGGATTTCACACTGCAATCGGGGGAATGCGCCTGGATTGCTACCGGAGGGGTATTGCCGCAAGATGCCGACAGCGTAGTAATGGTCGAATATACGCAAGAGATAGGTTCCGCAACCATCGAGATTCGTCAAAGTGTAGCTCCAGGAGAAAACATGATGGAGCGCGGTGAAGACGCAACGATCGGGCAGAGAATGATTTTACCCGGCAGCAGATTACGTCCCCAGGAGGTTGGGTTACTGGCAGCCCTCGGCATCACCGAGGTAACAGTTCATCGGCGGCCGCGTGTTGCTATTCTCTCAACCGGAAATGAACTGGTAGCTGCTACCGAACATCCCGCTCCGGGCCAAGTCCGAGACGTCAATGCCCATACCATTGCCTGTCTGGCCGAAGAGGCGGGTGGGGAGCCCATCCATTGCGGTATTGTTGGCGATCATCTTGAGGAACTGTTGCCGGCACTTAAAAGTGCCCTCGCGCAAAGTGACGTCGTCTTTCTTTCCGGCGGCAGTTCCAAAGGGACACGCGATCTGACCATCGCAGCCCTGTCTGAGATACCTGGTGCTGACATTCTGGCTCATGGAGTGAGGATCAGCCCGGGCAAGCCCACAATTCTGGCCCGGGTAGGGACTAAGGGCGTTGTTGGGTTGCCCGGCCAGGTCGGCTCGGCTCAGGTGGTGATGGCCGTGCTGGGTCGCCCCTTCCTCCGACACCTTGCCGGCGATCATCAGGCATTCTCCCAAAAACTGCGGCCACTACGCCAAGCACGCCTTGGGCGCAATCTATATTCTCGCCAGGGGCGGGAAGATTTTGTCCGAGTAAAGCTCGAGCCGGGGCCGGAAAAAACTCTCCTGGCACAGCCGGTAATGGGCAAATCGGGGCTGCTTCGCTCGCTGTTACAGAGCGATGGGCTTCTTGTCATCCCGGCCGAAGTAGAAGGATTCCAGGCGGGAGAAGATGTCGAAGTCTGGCTTCTTTGAAAAACGCACCCCCAACAGGGACACACACTATGTCTACTCGCAACATCTATCTTAAAACTATGCCACCCGCCGATGCGGTTACTAAGGCCAAAGCTGTTCTTGATCGTGAGCGGCTTATCAAAAAGGAAATAATTCCGGTTTCCGAGGCTTCCGGTCGAGTGACCGCAGCTCCGGTCTACGCCCGCTATTCTGCTCCCAGTTTCCACGCAGCGGCAATGGACGGAATCGCCGTATGGGCAAAGAAAACTTACTTCGCCCGAGAGGGGTATCCTGTCCGACTTGAGCCTGAAACCGATTTTTTCCCCGTCAACACTGGCGAGCCCATCCCCCCTGGAATGGATACCGTTATTAAAATTGAAGAGACGATCGGGACCTCCTCTGGTGCCATTTTCATTGAATCTCCACACTTTCCGTGGGCGCATGTGCGCCGTGTCGGTCAGGACATTGTGGCAAGCGAACTGTTGCTCACGTGCAATCATCTTCTTTCCCCTTATGACATTGGTGCCCTTTTGGCCGCCGGTGTGTGGGAGATAGAGGTTTGGGAGCGGGTTAAGCTGGTGTTTATTCCAACCGGCAGCGAAGTACTTGACTTCGCCTTGCGCCCATCTCCCGGGCTGGGACAGATCGTAGAAAGCAATTCGCAAATATTTTGCGCATTAGCCCGTTCCTGGGGAGCTTTGCCCAACAACGTTTCACCAGTGCCCGACAATCCAGAGATGTTACGAGAAGCAGTTCAACAAGCCCTCACCTCTGACGCCCAGGTGGTTGTCGTAGGGGCAGGATCTTCGGCTGGAGAAACGGATTATACTGCCAGGGTTTTTGCTGAACTGGGTGAGGTACTTGTACGTGGACTTGCCATAAGTCCCGGCAAACCCACGCTGCTAGGCGTCGCAGCCGGCAAATTGCTGGTGGGAGCCCCTGGATATCCGGGCAGCGCCGTTGCTTGCTTTGAAGAGGTCCTGGCCCCTTTAGTCGCCTGGCTGGGACGTTCTATTTCTGTGGAACGCGAACGCCTGAATGTCAAGCTTACCCGCAACATCCCTTCCCCGCTGGGCACCGAAGAGATGGTGCGACTGGCCGTTGGGCGCATCGCTGGAGAAGCTCTGGCAGTTCCCTTGGGAAGAGGCTCCGGAATGATAACCAACCTCGCTAAAGCCCAGGCACTGCTGCGGGTGACGGCCGCAAGTGAAGGAGTTGACCAGGGAGATACAATGGAAGCGGAATTGCTGGTACCAAGGTCGGTTCTTGACCAGGTACTACTGCATGTGGGCAGCCATGACATCTTGCTCGACTTCCTGGCCAATGAACTCATGAGTCTCAACCAACCGGTTCGTTTGGTATCCAGCAATGTCGGCAGCCTTGCGGGATTGGCAGCCATCCGGGATTGTTCAGCCATGTTTGCAGGGAGCCATCTCCTCGATCCGGGAACAGAAGACTTTAACTTCCCTGCTTTAGCGAAGTACCTCCCCGGCATCGATGTCTATGTGATCAACCTTGCCATTCGCCACCAGGGCCTGATCGTCCCTAAGGGCAATCCCAAGCGGTTGCAACAGATTGAGGATCTTGCGCGTGAGGAGGTTACCTTCATCAACCGCCAACGTGGTGCCGGCACCCGTATCCTGCTTGATTACCATCTACAGAAGGCTGGCATTGACCCCTCAAATATCCGTGGCTATCAGCACGAGGAATTTACTCACATGGCGGTGGCAGTGAATGTGCTGAGCGGCGCCGTAGACACAGGCCTCGGAATCAGTTCTGCTGCCCGTGCATTAGATCTTGACTTTGTCCCCCTGGCTCGAGAGCGCTACGACATCGTCATTCCCCGCATTTTTCTGAATGATCCAAGAATACAGTCCCTGCTTTCGCTTCTCCAGCAATCGGAGTTGAAGTCTAAAATTGAATCGTTTGGAGGATATGAGACCACTTTGACCGGTC
The DNA here is from genome assembly GCF_059864205.1 of Pelovirga sp. NCBI lineage: Bacteria > Pseudomonadati > Thermodesulfobacteriota > Desulfuromonadia > Geobacterales > Geobacteraceae > Pelovirga > Pelovirga sp. The sequence goes on along the minus strand of NZ_JCBCBS010000005.1, from coordinate 76,629 downwards.
GGGAAATGGCTCCAGGGATGGGACTTGACGGCTAAATTATTATTTTCTATCCTTGTCCCGCGCCGGCAGGTATTCAGGTTCCCATGCAACGGTTTAAACCAAGCGAGTAAATTATGGAAAAACTTCTCTCAACCAAAGACGTTGCAGAATTTCTGGGAGTCAACGAGAAGATGGTTTACACCCTGATCAACGAGAAGGGTCTGCCGGCGACGCGGATCACCGGAAAATGGTTATTTCCAAAACATTTGGTCGAACAGTGGGTGGTGAACAAGACCCTTAACTACCCTCAACAAATGGAATCGGCTGTCCAGGTCCCTAACCTTTTGTTGGTCGCCGGCAGCAATGACATTTTGTTGGACCGGACACTGGCGCTCTTTCAACACGAATATCCGGAATACGTCGCCATGTTTGGCAACCTGGGCAGCCTTGGGGGACTGCGGGCTCTACGTGCGGGACGTTGTCATCTTGCCGCCAGCCATTTGGCTGAGGAAAACGGGGAAGAATACAATTTTTCCTATGCGGCAAGTGAACTGGAAGAGTTGCCGGCAGTTGTCAACTTTTGCCGTCGCCAACAGGGACTCTTGGTCCCCAGGGGAAATCCCCGCAATGTTCAGGAGATCAGCGACATTGGCGCCAAGGAGCTGAGAATTGTCAACCGGCCCCTTGATGCCAGCACTCGATTGCTCCTTGATCGTGAGCTGAAAAAAGCAGGTCTCGACTGTCGCGACATCAAGGGATATGAGCACGAGTTCAATAGCCATCTTGAAATCGGCCTGGAGGTCATGTCCGGGCGTGCGGACACCGGTCTGGGCATCAGCGCTGTAGCATGCTTGCTTGGACTCGACTTTTTACCTTTGCGCTGGGAGCGTTTCGATCTGCTGATACCCAAGGACGGCTTTTTCACCAAAGCAACGCAGTTGTTTCTGGACCTTCTTCACAGTAGCGCGTTCCACGATCTGATCCAGGGTCTGCCCGGATATGACCTGACCTTGAGCGGCAAGATGATTTATCCACGGGAGTAAACCAGCATCCTGCCTTATTGATCAACCGGAACCCTCTTCGTCCCCCTCAACCTCCTTCTTCCGCAATGCCAGAGACTCCCGATAAACTTCGCTGCCGGCGACGCCATGATCACGCGCAACCAACTTGACAATTTCTTTCCAATCAAGATCAGTGGTCTGGCGCAAATGGAGCAACTGCTCTGCTATTGTCATCGCCGGTGCCTGCCGGGGTGCCGCTGCCAGCATGATGACCAACTCCCCTTTCACGCTCTCCCGCTCGGAAAAGTCGGTGAGTGCTTCTTGTGCCGTACCGGCAAACAACTCTTCATGACGCTTGGTCAATTCACGCGCAATGGCAACCCGACACTCACCGCCACAGATCTCAACAATATCGGACAAGGTTGCCAGCAAGCGGTGGGGAGCTTCGTACATGACCTGGGTCGTTGATTCATCACTACAGCGTTGCAACACAGTACGTCTGGCCTGGGTCTTGGCCGGCAGAAACCCGAGAAAGCGAAACCCTTCCGTCGGCAGTCCGGCAATGGACAGTGCGGCGATCACGGCAGAGGAACCGGGTACGGCTACTACCGGAATTTCTTCATGATGACAACGCTGCACCAGTTCATAACCGGGGTCGGCAATACAGGGGGTACCGGCATCACTGATCAGGGCGATACTTTCACCCTCCTTAAGACGCGCCAGGAGCTGCTCAGCGCGCCCTTTTTCGTTGTGATCGTGGTACGAAATCAGCCGTGTGGCAATACCGTAATGGCTCAGCAGTTTGCGGCTATGGCGGGTATCTTCGGCGGCGATCAAGACCACCTCCGCCAAAATCCTGACGGCCCGATAGGTCATATCTTCAAGATTACCGATCGGCGTAGCCACAACATAGAGGGTTCCGCTCACTGCAACCGCTCCAGCTGACTAAGCCACAGGGTTGCCAGCGCATCACTTGGCATGCGCCAGTCACCACGCGGTGACAGCGCCACAGTGCCAACCTTGGGGCCATCGGGCAGACAGGAGCGTTTAAACTGCTGACTGAAAAAACGCCGATAGAACTGCTTCAGCCAGCCGGTCAACTGCTCACGACTGTATTCGCTAGAAAAGACCTGTTCGGCCAGCATCAGCACCTTTTGCGGCGGGTAGCTCAGACGTACGACCTGGTAGAGGAAGAAATCATGCACCAGGTAGGGGCCAATCACCTGCTCCGTCAACTGATCGATTTCACCATCAGCAGTTGGCGGTAACAGCTCGGGGGAAATAGGGGTGGCACAGACGTCGCGCAACACGGCAGAAATATTACCGCTGAATTCCTCCTCGGCACACCATTGCACCAGATAGCGCACCAGGGTCTTGGGCACACCGCTGTTGACTGCGTACATGGACATATGATCACCATTGTAGGTACACCAGCCCAGCGCCAGTTCAGACAGATCACCGGTGCCGATAACCAGGCCGGAAACCTGGTTGGCAATATCCATCAGAATCTGGGTGCGTTCGCGCGCCTGGCTATTTTCGTAGGTAACGTCATGAACTTCAGCATCGTGACCGATATCACGAAAATGCTGCTCAACCGCAGCGTGAATCGGAATCACCCGCAACGTCACCCCCAGCTCGGTAGCGAGTTGTTCGGCATTATTGCGGGTTCGGGTTGTGGTTCCAAACCCGGGCATGGTGATCGCTACAATCCCCTCGCGCGCCAGGCCGGCAAGATCATAGGACTTAACCATCACCAGCAATGCCAGGGTCGAATCAAGACCACCGGACAGGCCGATAACAGTGGTGCGGGAACCAGTATGGCGCAAGCGTCTGACCAGCCCACTGGTCTGGATCTGAAAAATCTCGCGACAGCGCTCCTTGCGCTCGGCAGCGTCAGGCGGAACGAAGGGCGTTCGTGTCAGCGGCCGCAACAGCTCGGAGATGGCACGCCGGGGCAATGGGAACGGAATCATCCGGGGCGGCGATGCCGGAACGCTGTCGGCAAAGGAACGGTTGCGTTGACGCTCGTTCTGCAGGCGGGCGATATCGATATCGGCCACCGCCAGTTGACTTTCGAAGGAAAACCGCGCTGTCTCGGCAAAAACCTGGCCGTTTTCGGCAATCAGCGAATGTCCGGGGAAAACCAGATCGGTACTCGACTCACCCGGTCCGGAGCCGGCGTAAACATAAGCGGCCAGGCAGCGGGCCGACTGCGAGGCCACCAGATTGCGACGATATTCATATTTTCCAAGGATTTCCGGGCTTGCCGACAGATTGAGGAGCAAACTAGCGCCGGCCAATGCCTGATAACCACTGGGGGGCTGTACGGCCCACAGATCTTCACAAAGTTCAAGGCCGACCAGGATCTGCGGGTCATCAGCCGCAGAAAAAAGCAGATCGGGACCAAAGGGAATTTCACTGCCCCCCAGGGTAACGGTTGAAAAGTTGGCATCCGCGGCCGAAGCGAACCAGCGCTGCTCATAAAATTCGCCGGTGTTGGGCAGATGCGTCTTGGGCACCAGCCCATGGATGAAGCCACCACTGATCAGCGCTGCACAGTTGAACAGCCGCCCCGAGACCGCCAGGGGAAGCCCAACCACAACCGCAATATCTGACGTTGCCGTCCATTTTTCCAGGGCAAAAAGCACCTCAACCACGCGGCGCTGTAAAACCTCCTGAAAAAATAGATCACCACAGCTGTAACCGGTCAGACACAGCTCGGGAAACACCACCAGGGAGCAGGACTGTTCGACGGCACGCTGGGCGAGGCAACAGATCTCTGCAAGATTTGCATCAGGGTCCGCCAGGTGCAATTCCGGCGTAGCCGCTGCGACCCGGACAAACCCATGGGAGCGTGGATCAATTGCCGTGGTGTTTATTTTATTGGTCATTGATGGACACTCCTTAACGATAGAGAGCCTTCAGCCAGCCAGGGTAAAGGCATTCTGGATATGATTGACTTCCGGCGCCTGCCCGGGAGGTGCCAGAATGGCAATCACATCGAAACGAGGGTGAAGGCGCGAAACTTCCGGTTTTTTCAGATACCACTGGGCACTGCGAATAATTTGCCGCTGCTTTTTTATGCCGACAGCATCCTGCGGCAATCCGAACAGGGCACTGCGCCGGGTTTTTACTTCAACAAAGATCAAATCATGGCGCTTTTTGGCAATGATATCAATTTCTCCCAGGGGACAGCGAAAATTACGTTCGATCAGAGTATAGCCCTGTTCGCGTAAATATGCAGCCGCGACCTCTTCGCCATAGGCTCCCAGAGCCAGGCGCCGCTCAGTCACGCAAATGCTCCTTGACCCCGGCGAAGGTTTTGCGATGAAGATAGGATGGCCCATGTTCAGCAATGGTTGCCCGATGTTGCAGCGTTCCGTATCCTTTGTGGGAGGCAAAACCGTAAGCGGGCAATTGGCGATCATAGCTGAGCATGATCCGGTCGCGTATCACCTTGGCAACCACCGAGGCTGCGGCAATGGAAAGGGAACGACTGTCCCCCTGTTTGATACATTGCTGGGAAAGATTTAAAGGTACGGGTGAAATTCCGTCGATCAACAGGTGATCTGGAGAAAATGGCAAACGGCCAATGGCGCGGCTCATGGCCAGTAGAGTCGCCTGGAGGATATTCAGGCGATCAATTTCTGCGGTGGAAGCGACACCAATGCCGACAGCACGTGCCTGTTGGTAAATTTCCGGATAGAGGGATTGGCGCCGACGCTCACTGAGCTTTTTGGAATCGGTCAAACCAGACAGGGAAAAGTATTCGGGGAGGATAACCGCAGCGGCAACAACCGGACCAGCCAGAGGACCGCGGCCGGCCTCATCTACTCCGGCTATGGATTGAAAACCGCGCTGCCGTGCCCGCTGCTCAAACTCCAGAGAGGTGAGCGCTGGAGAGTCGAACAAACTCAAAGGTGTCATCCTGGTCGCCACCTTCATCAAAAAAAAGCCCCCAGATCAAATGCTGGAGGCTTATTAAACAGTTGAGCAGGAATTAGGCGGTACGCTTTTCCACAATCCGGGCAGCCTTACCACGCAGGTTGCGCAGGTAATACAACTTGGCACGACGGACTTTACCGACGCGCACCAGTTCAACCCTTTCGATGTTGGGTGAATGCACCGGAAAGATCCTTTCGACGCCGACACTGCCGGACATTTTGCGTACGGTGTATGACGAGCCAAGGCCGCTGTTGACACGCTTGATGCAGACACCTTCATAAACCTGAATCCGCTGCTTGTCCCCTTCGGTGATTTTAACGTGAACCTTGAGGGTATCACCCGCCTTGAAGAGGGGGATATCCTTGCGAAGTTGTTCATTTTCTAATCTATCGATGATGTTCATGCCTTATCCTCCTGAAAAATGATTCTATTCTTGTCTTTCGACGTTATCTATTTGTAACTATTCAGCTCTATCCTTGCGCAGGGCCTTTGGATCCTGTGGCAAGGGTTTTTGTCGCCATGGACGGCGACAAAAAGCGGTCATGGATGACGAAAAGCGTCCCTTGACATAGAATTCCCGACCCGGTGCTGAACAGATACATCTATTTAATTATTACTCCGCTGAGTAAAGAACCTGTCAGTCTCGCCACGCAATCCTTCAAGAATCCGGCGATCGTCAGCACTGAGGTCGGCCTTTTCCAGCAAATCGGGGCGGCGCTGCAGAGTACGCAATAACTGCTGTTCGCGGCGCCAGGCGTTGATGCGGCGGTGATCACCCGAAAGCAACACGTCCGGCACGGCAACATCATTAAAAACCGGCGGCCTGGTATACTGGGGATACTCCAGCAAACCATCGGTAAAAGAATCGCTTGTCACGCTGTCTGCTGAGCCAAGGACTCCCGGCAGATAACGGGCAATGGCATCAATCATCACCAGTGCCGGCAATTCACCACCGGTCAGGACAAAGTCGCCAATGGAAAATTCTTCATCCACCAGCGTCGCGCGAACTCGCTCATCAAACCCGGCATAGCGGCCACAGAGAAAGATAAGCCCCTCTTCGGTGGACAAACGCCGGGCATGCTGTTGGTCAAAAGGGACGCCCTGAGGCGACATCAGCAACACCCTGGCAGCCGGGGTGCGGCGCTTCAATGCAGCGACGGCCCGCGCCAAGGGTTCGGGCTTGAGCACCATCCCATCGCCACCACCATATGGCGCATCATCGCAACTCAGATGCTTGCCCTCGGCCCAGTCACGCAGATTGTGGGTTTCAACCTCGATTAACCCCTGCTTCACTGCACGCCCGAGAATGCTTTCGCGCAGCGGCGAATCAAGCATTTCCGGAAACAGGGTAACAACATGGAAAATCATTCTCGTTCCGGCACCAGCCCGGCCGGCAAATCGACCTTGACAACTCCCTGTTCCAGGTCAATCGCTAAAACAAACTCTTTAACAGCGGGAATCAGCACTTCACCATATACCCCCTCGACCACGTAGGTATCGTGGGCGGCGGTGGTGAATATTCTGACCAGACGGCCGAGATCACCATAATGTCGGTCTATCACCTGTAATCCCGACAATTCTTGCCAATAATATTCATCATCGTCGAGCTCAGGCAAGGCGGACTCCGGCACCTTCACCTTGCTGCCAACCAACGGCTCGGCCAGTTCGATACGATCAAAGCCTTTGAGCCGCATCAGCGCCACCCCCTTGTGGGGAATCTGGCGACTGACAGACGCCAATATAACCGCACCGTTCGGAGCTTCCAGAACAACCTCGGCAACTGTAAGCAGAACAAACAGATCACCTGAGTGCGCTCGGACTTTGATGTCGCCCCGCAGGCCATGGGTGCCGACAACATCAGCGACATGGAGCAAGTGATCATGATCTTTCTGCTGTTTGTCAGAGCCGAGCAAAGGCAATCCTGTCATCTGTACTGCCGAGCAAAAGAGGGCTTAAGCCGCCGGCGAGCCTTTGAATTTTGCCCAGACACCGGAAAGACGCAGTAATCTGCGTACCGTATCAGTAGGCTGGGCGCCCTTCTGCAGCCACTCCAGCGCGCGATCTTCTTTGAAATCAACCAAAGAAGCTTCCAGACGCGGGTTGTACTGCCCTAATGCTTCAATAAACCGGCCATCCCGTGGGAAACGCTCATCGGCTACAACTACCCGATAAACTGGTTTTTTCTTGGCGCCACCGCGGGCGAGCCTGATTTTTACTGCCATGCTGTCTGTCCTCCTGGTGTTTCACATAAATTATTGGGGTGTCCTGGATAAAAGATTACCCCGTCATACTGTTTAAAATGGAAGCTGACCACCGCGACCAAGCATTCCCTTGAGCCCTTTAGGACCCATTTTCTGCATCTTTTTCATCATCTTCTGTGCTTCAACAAAACGCTTTAACAACTGATTGACATCCTGAACCCGGGTACCACTCCCCCTGGCAATGCGCAGGCGCCGTGATCCGTTCAAAATCCGATGATCCATCCGTTCGCGCGCCGTCATTGAGCGGATAATAGCTTCGATCTTCTGGATTTCCTTTTCCGGCAACTGCATTCCGGACGTCTGCTTCATCATCTTGCCGGCACCAGGAATCATCTTCAGCAGGGAATCAATCGACCCCATTTTTTTAACCATCTGCATTTGCTCAAGGAAGGTTTCCAGGGTGAACCCATCCTTGCGCAGCTTGGCTTCCATGGCAGCGGCATCATCCGCCTCGACGGCAGCCTGGGCTTTTTCAATCAGGCTTAAGACATCCCCCATGCCAAGGATGCGCTGGGCCATACGATCGGCATGAAAAACCTCAAGGGCATCGAGCTTTTCCCCCATACCGATGAGCTTGATCGGCTTGCCGGTGACTGCACGAATCGACAGAGCCGCACCACCACGGGCATCACCATCCATCTTGGTCAGGATAACGCCAGTCAGCGGCAGTTGCTCATTGAAGCTCGCCGCCACTGTCACCGCATCCTGCCCGGTCATGGCGTCAGCGACAAACAGAATTTCCTGTGGCACGACTGCCTGGACAATCCCCTTGAGTTCACCCATCAACTCGGCATCAATATGCAAACGACCGGCGGTATCGAAAATAATTGTATCAAAACCGTTGAGCTCAGCATAACGGTGTGCCCGGGTACAGATGTCAACAGGTCTGTCTTCTGCCGACGAGTCAAAAACCTCGATCCCCAACTGCCGACCCAGGGTCTTTAACTGCTCGATAGCTGCCGGCCGATAAACATCGGCGGGGACCAGCAACGGATTGCGCTTATCGCGCCGCAGCTTGAGTGCCAGCTTACCACAACTGGTTGTTTTACCCGCCCCCTGCAACCCACAGAGCATCAACGACACCGGAGGCTTGGCAGCCAGCCGCAGGGAGTTGTCTTCCCCCTCGCCCATCAGGCGCGCCAGCTCTTCCCGCACAATTTTTATAACCTGTTGCGCCGGAGTCAGGCTCTTGAGAACATCCTGCCCCACTGCGCGCTCACTGACCGTGGCAACAAAATCCCTGACAACGCGGAAATTCACATCGGCCTCAAGCAGCACCAGGCGGATTTCGCGCATGGCTTCTTTGATCTGCTTTTCGTTTAACCGCCCGTGACCACGCAGTTTTTTAAATACTGCATCCAGCTTGTCAGAAAGATTATCAAACATAAAACCTATCGCTGCTACTTACAAAGGAGCAAAAGTAAAATTTATCAACCCCATTTGTCAAGACAAAACTCTACCGCCAGAAAGACTCACAAAATCTGTGTATATATACCCGCTTGCATCACCCAGAGTTCGGCGATAGGGACTCCGTCACGACCAAGCATGTCGTCAATTCCGGCGTGCTCAGCTTGAGCAAAACACAGCGCCAAACCACAGTCTGCGCTCAGCTGTCGAGGCGCTGGAATCAACCTAAAAGCAATACCTGCCGCCTTCAGGATTTTTTCTGCCTTAAGCACCCGATGGACCGAATGAAAAACGGCAACATAATCACCCTCTTTTACCACGACACCTCGACAAATTGATGATTGACATGCCCCCATCCGGTCGCGCATAGTGCCATGTTTGTACTGTTGGCGCAAGAAACAATTGACAGCAACCGTCGATCAATTGACAGATCCCTCAAGGGCGCAGTAAAGTTGCTGGGTTTTAAGAAGAGTTCATCCAAAAAGGAACACCTTTGTTGCCCGATACTCACGTGTTGCCACTGATTATACTGCTTTTAATCGCCTTCGCCGGCAACCTGCCGTTAGGCTATCTGCGCGAGAATGCACCGAAGTATTCTCTGCGCTGGATGCTTTACATCCATGCCTCCATCCCGCTACTGATTATTGTCCGCCAGTTTTATGGTTTCAGCTGGCACTGGATTCCTGCCACCCTGGCCTGCGCTGTCATCGGCCAGATGCTCGGTGGCTGGATGTGGCGTCGTACCCACCCATGAGTACCGGCAAACGCCCGCCACTCAAACAGGCGCAGAGTGTTAACACCCTGCTCAAGGAAATGCTTGGCAAGCCCGGGCTTGGTGAACAGCTTACCCGGCATCAGGCCTGGCTGGTATGGGATAAAATTGTCGGCAAGCAGATAGCGGCACGGGCACGACCTTTACGCTTACGCAGAGGAGTTTTGGAGATCGCAGTCGACCACCCGGTCTGGATGCAACAACTGCAAATGATGAAAACCCAGATCCTTGCCAAGATTCAGGAGCAGACACCAAAAGCTGGCATCACCGACCTCTATCTACGCAAAACCGGCCATTCAATGCCCCCCGCGCCTGCGGCAACAGCACCGACTAAAGCCCCTCCCCTGGAAGACATTGAGCTCAGTGCCGCTGAACGATCCCACATCGATCACCTGGTCAAACACATTAATCACCCTGAACTTCGGCAGGAACTACGGCGGCTCTTTTGCTTGCAGGCAAAACTCCAGAGAAAGCGCGATTCCTAACCTTCTGCACCGACACAGCGATACATCTGCTCAACCTCTTCACTATAGCAGCGCTCTGCCTGACAACCCACATAGAGAACCAGGGGCTGTTCCACCTTCAGACCAGGACGCCCCCCCTTGTTCCCCTCAACCAGGACCAGCCGGGCATCGCTGCTTGCCGTCGCATGAACCATCCGCAAACGCTTTGGTTCGATCCCAGCCCGCGTCATGGCGCCAAACAACAGATTAAGCCGCTCGGCCAGATAGACGACAGCAAAGCGCCCGCCGGCTTTCAGTAACCAACCGGCTGCTGCCGCAAAATCCTCAATGGTTCCGGCCAACTCGTGGCGCGCGCGAGCACGCTCATCATTAGGGGCGACACGACCGCTGGCAGCCGAACGATAAGGGGGGTTGCTCACCACCAGATCCATACTCCCGCCGGCAACAATCTCTTGTATCCGGCGGATATCCCCCTGATAAATACTGATACGCCCGGATAAGCCATTCAATGCAACGTTGCGCCGGGCGCGCGCTGCCATTTCCTCTTGCAGCTCAAAACCAAGAATTTTTTCAGCAGCACCCAGGTATGACAGTAACAGCGGCAACACGCCGTTGCCCGTGCCCAGATCGGCAATCTGCCGGCATGGCGCCAGACAAACAAAGCGCGCCAACAAAACGGCATCAACCGAATAACGATGGCCGGCTTTCGCCTGCCACAGTTGCAGATTGCCAGGCAGTAATTGATCGAGGGTTTCAGCGGTGCCCATGTTATTCTTTCACACCCATCAAAAAAAAACGAACGCCAACCCGGATGAACCGGACTGGCGCTCGTAAACAATCAATATCTAGCTGATAAAACGAATAAAAACGTTCTAACGCTTGTGACAGTCGTTACAGGTGCCCTTCATACCGGCACCCTTGTGACAATCGATACAGAAGGTGTGAAATTCACCCCGGGGAGCCTTGGTTGAGGGAGCGGCGGCACCATCATGACAGCTGCGGCAGGCAGCATCGTTGGAGCCTTCATGGTGACAGGTGATGCAATCGGCACCAGCATGCTTGGCATGCTCGAAAGTGACGTTGCCATTCTTGGCTTCAAAAACAACTTGGTCTGGTGCTGCAATGGCATACACAGCAATACCAACGACAGCAAAGACGGCCAGCAATACAACAAGCTTCTTCATTTTTCTACTCCTCCTGATAAAAGAAAACAACCTACGACAAAAAAACAATCTACCGGTCGCTAAAGTAAAATGACAGCTCACCTGATGTCAACAAAAATTGTATACAGTGTCCGTTAAACCAGCCCCTCAGCACGTAACTTTTCCTGCAATCGATCGGACTTTTTAACGACTCCGGCAGCCATTTCCTGTTTGAACTCATCCAGTTTTTGTTCCAACTGCAGATCAGTAGTCGCCAGCATGCGCACGGCGAATAATCCGGCATTACGTGCCCCGGCAGGGCCAATCGCCATGGTAGCCACCGGAATACCGGCCGGCATCTGTACCATCGCCAGCAAGGCATCCAGCCCGCGTAGCGACGTAGCATCGATCGGCACCGCAATCACCGGCAGGGAGGTTTCTGCTGCCACCACACCGGCCAGATGAGCAGCTGCCCCGGCACCGGCAATCAGCACCTTGATACCGCGCTCACGTGCACTGCGCACATACTCGGCAGTTCGTTCGGGAGTACGGTGGGCGCTGGAAACAATCATCTCAAAGGGCACCTCAAACTGCTTGAGCGCCCGTCCGGCTTCGGCCATCACCTCATAGTCGTTGTCACTGCCCATCAAAATTCCCACCAACGGCTTTTTTTCACTCATTTTTTTCTCCTGCACAAGCTGCATGCTGTAATGCCCGGGCTCCAATATCCCGGCGATAATGAACATTGTCCCAATGAATTTTCTCAACCGCCTGATAAGCGCTACTGATCGCCTGCGCGACGGTTGAGCCCAAGCCGGTGACGCCAAGTACCCGGCCCCCAAGATTGACGATTTTCCCCTGCTCCAGGCCGGTGCCGGCATGAAAGACCATAACATCCTTCATTGCGGCAACTTCCTCGAGTCCGGAGATGGGCAAGCCTTTAGCATAATCAGATGGATAGCCGCCACTGGCCATAACCACGCACACGGCTGCCTTGTCGTGCCATTCGATGGTTTTATTATCGAGATTACCCTCGGCACAGGCCTTGAGGATCGGCACAATATCTGACTTCATCCGCATCAGCAACGGTTGCGCTTCCGGGTCACCGAAACGAGCGTTGTACTCCACCACCCGCGGTTTACCATCCTTGATCATTAAACCGACGTAGAGAATGCCACTGTAAGGACAACCATCTTTTGCCATCCCGACAATGGTCGGATGGACGATGGTATCAACAATGATCTGATGAAGTTCCGCTGTGACCACCGGTGCCGGTGAATAAGCACCCATGCCTCCGGTATTGGGTCCCTGGTCCTGGTCATAGACCCGTTTGTGATCCTGGGATGAGGCCAGCGGCAGGATCGATGTGCCATCGGTAAAGGCAAAAAAGGAGGCCTCCTCTCCTGCCATAAATTCTTCGATAACAATGCAACTGCCGGCGGCGCCAAAGACCTGATCGAGCATCATCTCGTCAAGGGCGGCAAGGGCCTGTTCTTCGGTCATGGCAACCACCACCCCCTTGCCGGCTGCCAGACCATTGGCCTTGATGACAATCGGCGTCCCTTGCTCCTTGACATAGGCCACGGCATCGCCATGATCGCTAAAGCTGCGATAGGCGGCAGTGGGGATCTGATGACGCTCCATCAGTTCCTTGGAGAACCTCTTGCTTCCTTCGATCTGGGCAGCTTTCTGTGTTGGTCCGAAAACGGTCAGCCCGGCGGCCTGAAAATGATCGACAATCCCCAGGGTCAACGGGACTTCAGGGCCAACGACGGTGAGACCAATCTGCTCGGCCCGGGCAAAGTCGCACAGTCCCTCAATATCATCTGCTGCGATATGAACACATTCGGCCAGCTGGGCAATACCGGGATTTCCGGGCGCACAGTAGATCTTTGCGACCAGCGGCGACTGGGCAATCTTCCAGACCAGGGCGTGCTCACGCCCACCACCACCGACTACCAGAATGTTCATTGTTACTTCCTTTCATTTATGCGTGAACCCGAATGCAGCGACTCACGCCCCGTGGGGCGAATTTTCATAAAGTAACTTTTTTTATTATCACAAATCTTTGACAGAACACTTCCCCCCTTGACAAAGGGGGGGCTAGGGGGGATTTCTACCGACAGTCTCAGGCAAATCCCCCTAAGTCTCCCTTTGTCAAGGGGGACTTGGCTATTACGGAAAACAAGTACGACATCAGGAACTTTTTTTTAAGTTACTCAGAAGAAGTTACCTGCGGGCGATTCACCAACATAGGCATTGGTTGATTAATCTACCCACGTAGGGGAGATTAATCCATCCGTGTAAGGGCGATTCATGAATCGCCCTTACTAGTGACGGAAATGGCGCATCCCGGTAAACACCATGGCAATTCCATGCTCATCGGCTGCGGCAATCACCTCTTCATCACGGATAGATCCCCCGGGCTGAATCACTGCTGTCACTCCAACAGCAGCGGCATTATCGATCCCATCGCGGAACGGGAAAAAAGCATCGGAGGCCATGGCCGAACCGGCAACACTCAAGCCGGCGTGCTCAGCTTTGATGGCGGCAATGCGGGCTGAATTGACCCGGCTCATCTGCCCCGCACCAACACCAATGGTCATCCCTTCCTTGCCATAGACAATGGCGTTGGACTTGACGTATTTTGCCACCCGCCAGGCGAAGTCGAGGTTGCTCATCTCATCAGCGGTTGGCTGCCGGCGGGTCACAACCTTCAACTTGGCACTGAGCTTCAAGTCGGCATCCTGCACCAGCAAACCGCCATGCACCTTTTTGAAATCGAAACGCGCGACACTATCAGCCGGCCACTGGCCACACTCAAGCAGACGGACATTTTTTTTGGCGGCAACAACGGCTACCGCTTCCGTGGCAACCTGCGGCGCAATAATCACCTCAACAAATTGATTATCAACAATAGCTTTTGCCGTTTCAGCATCCAGCTCGCGATTGACTGCAATAATACCACCAAAAGCTGATTCCGGATCGGTAGAAAAGGCCTTGTGATAGGCCTCCAGCAGATTGTCGCCAATGGCTACCCCGCAGGGGTTGGCATGTTTGACGATAACGCAGGCCGGAGTGGCATCAAACTGTTTGACACATTCCAGGGCTGCGTCGGTATCAGCAATATTGTTGTAAGAGAGTTCTTTACCCTGCAACTGTCTGGCCGTCGCTACCGAGGCTTCGCTGAACCCTTTTTCGACGTAAAAGGCCGCTTTCTGATGAGGGTTTTCGCCGTAGCGCATCCCCTGACTGTGCTGGTATTGCAGAGTCAGACTGGCCGGGAATTCTATCACCTCACCACTTGTGCGCTGACCGAGCCAATTGGAAATGGCGCCATCGTAAGCAGCGGTATACTGATAAGCCTTGGCAGCCAGTCGGAAATTGGTCTGGGGCGACACCGCTCCAGCGCTTGATGACAACTCATCCAACACCGTGGCGTAGTCTGCCGGGTCAACCACAACGGTGACCGAACGGTTATTTTTAGCGGCGCTGCGCAACATGCTCGGGCCGCCGATATCGATATTTTCAATAGCATCTTCAAGGGTGCAGTCGGGACGCGCCACCGTCGCTTCAAAAGGATAAAGATTGACGACCACCAGATCAATCGCCTCGATGGCATGCTGTTGCATGACGGCAACATGTTCGGAATTATCCCGCAGACCAAGCAGGGCTCCGTGAACCTTGGGGTGCAAGGTCTTGACCCGGCCGTTCATCATTTCAGGAAACCCGGTATATTCAGAAACATCTGTCACAGGAATTCCAGCTTCACGTAATAGTCCGGCGGTACCGCCGGTAGAGAGAATCGTCACCCCATAATCGCCATGTAGTGTTCGAGCAAAATCAACAACACCGGTTTTATCAGACACTGATATAAGTGCGCGTTTGATGACAGCCATCCTCGTCCCTTTCTCTTTATAGATATGGTAAAATCAGTATGATAAATATGTGCTAACCTGGCCGGTACGCCCACCGGCAAAAACATACCCTCTGCCAGGAGCGGAAAAGCCGATTTATTAGCATGGTTCAGTTGCTACTGACAACCGATTTCAGGCAGAGGGCAGGTAGCGGCGCGGCACCCGGGCGGCGATACGGCAGAAAACCTCGTACGAAATCGTATCCAGCTGTGCCGCCATGGCATCGGCGCTGATAGTTAGTCCCTGCGCGCTACCTAACAGGGTGACAGAATCACCGATGGCAACATCGGCGACAGCACTGACATCGACCATGATCCAGTCCATGCAGACCCGTCCGACCACCGGTACCAGATTTCCACGCACAATAGCTTTACCAACATTGCTCAACCGACGATTGTAGCCATCCGCATAGCCAACGGGCAACACCGCCACCTTGATGGGTCGGTCGGCACGAAACGAATGCCCATAGGAAATTCCGCTGCCGGCCGGGAGTTGGCGCAACTGAGCGACACAGCTACGCAGATGCATCACCGGGCGCAAATCAAGCGTTGATGCAAAGGCATCCCCCGGCAAGCCACCATAGAGCATGATCCCAGGTCGCACCAAAGTACACTCCCGACAGTAGCGCGCAGCAATCCCGGCGCTGTTGGAGAGATGCAACTCGACCGGATTGATACCACTGGCGCGCACCAGATCAATCACCTCGAGGAAACGTTGTTGTTGGGACGCAGAAATGCCCGATGTAGGCTCGTCGGCACAGGCCAGGTGGGACATCAACCCGTGAATCACCAGCCCCGCCATCCCCTTTAATCGTGGCAGGGCAAAACGCAACTGTTGCGGGGAAAACCCCACCCGCCCCATCCCGGTGTCGACTTTGAGATGAACGCTGATCTGTTGCCGCAGTCGAACAGCTACAGCATTGAGGCGCTCTGCGGTATCCATATCAAGCAGAGCGGGCATCAGGGACTCACGGATAAAAACCTCTTCCTGACCCGGAAAACACCCTCCCAAAACGAGCAGATTTGTGTCGATTCCGGCCCGCCGCAGGGCCCGGGCCTCCTCCAGGGTGGCTACGGCGAAATCAATAATTCCAGCATCGCGCAGCGCTTTGCTTACCGGCACCGCGCCGTGACCATAGGCATCGGCCTTGACAACTGCCATCACTCGCTGGGACGGGTGCAAAAATTGATAAACCTGACCAAGATTATGCAGCAGTGCCGTCAGGTCGATATCAGTCCAGGTCGGCCTGCCTGACTGATCCAGTAGCAAGTTCTCACGCTCTTCCCTGACATTGCCGGTATGATTTGGTGAAAAAGCCATCTGATCGGGAACCCCCCATTTACGGCTAAAAAGCACAACAAAAGATTAATTGACACCAAGGTTTACAGCTGTTAGTGTTACATATTGTGGCATATCTACCCTCTTTTCGTGCAACAAAAAACCAGCCTTATCAACACGCCCAAACACGCCAGGAGCAAAGGAATATTATCGATGATTTCCGGACTCTACCTGATTACTGACGACAACCGTGATGGCCGCATCTTACACAAAGTCAAGAAAGCTTTGACCGGCGGAGCACGCATCGTCCAGTACCGTGCCAAAGATATCCACCCCGATACACGACGCGACATAGCCGAACAGCTTTGTTCCCTTTGTCATGAATATAAGGCGATGCTGGTCATCAACGATTTTCCCGAACTGGCGCGTGATGTGGATGCGGACGGGGTTCATCTCGGACAGGACGACATGCCTGTCTCTCAGGCGCGCCAGATTGTTGGTCGCAACAAACTGATCGGTATCTCGACCCATAATGTCGACGAAGCCCTCAAGGCCGAAGCACAAGGTGCTGACTATATCGCTTTCGGCAGCGTATTTCCTACATCGTCCAAAGAAAACACCACCCTCGTCGGCCTGAAAAACCTGAGCATGGTCCGCAAGGCTGTCCTCATTCCGTTGGTTGCCATTGGCGGCATGACCCCGGAAAGAGCGTCAGCAGCCATCGACGTCGGTGCCGATGCAGTCGCGGTCATTTCAGGCGTTATGGCAGACGATAATCCGGGGCGCGCAGCGCGGGAATTTGCCCTGCTGTTCAATCGCCGGTTAGCACTACCTAAAGGCAAGGTCATGACCATTGCCGGGTCCGACTCCGGCGGCGGCGCCGGAATCCAGGCGGATATTAAAACCATCACCCTGCTGGGCAGCTATGCCTCCAGCGTTTTGACTTCATTGACGGCACAGAACACCCTCGGTGTCAGTAACATTTATAGTGTTCACACAGATTTTGTGCTCCAGCAACTGGATGCGGTACTCAATGATATAGGAACTGATACCGTTAAAACCGGGATGCTCAACTGGGGGGGAATTGTCTGGCGGGTAGCCAAAGTGCTGGAAGAACGACACCTGCTTGCAGTTGTTGATCCGGTCATGGTAGCGAAAGGTGGAGCCACGCTGCTTGATCAGGAGGCGCGAGACAGTCTGATATCGCGACTTCTACCTCAGGCTTATCTGCTTACTCCCAACTTGCCGGAGGTGACCGCTATGACCGGCTTAACACCCGAAACAACGGAACAGATGATTGAGGCCGGTCGCACCTTGCAGTCTCTGGGCGTACGTAATGTGCTACTAAAGGGGGGGCACCTGCAAGGTGACGCTACCGATATTCTTCTGATTGGTGAACAGGAGCATCTGTTTACCTCACCACGGATCAACACGTCAAACACCCATGGTACCGGCTGTTCCCTGGCGGCCGCCATCGCCACCTTCCTCGCTCAGGGCTATCCGCTCAAACAGGCCGTTGAGCGCAGCAAACGTTTTGTCAACATCGCCATTGAGCATGCTGTTCCCATCGGTCAGGGCCACGGCCCGATTAATCATTTTCATGCGGCGATGCAACTCTTGCATGAAAAGGGTCCGATGGATTAAACTGCAGCCATATGCCTGCATCAGATCTGTTAACCAAACAGCGCGGCCACCCGTCTATTGTGGTTGGCGCTGTTTTTTTCTCCCCGCAAGGACAATTTAATGACTCAACTGGAGATAGCACGACAGGGGCGCATCAGCGACCTTGTTCGGCAAACTGCCGTCGCGGAAAATATCGAACCGGAACTCCTGCGTCAGAAAGTTGCTGCCGGTACGGCGGTGATCTGCCGCAATAATAAACACCTCAACGCCCGCCCTCTGGCGGTCGGCGAAGGCCTGCGCACCAAAACCAACGCCAACATCGGCACCAGCGGCGACGATACCAGCATTGACAAAGAGCTGGAAAAAGCCAAGGTCGCCGCAGCTGCCGGGGCAGATGCGTTGATGGATCTGTCGACCGGAGGCCCCATCGATGACATCCGTGCTGCCATCATTGCCGAAACTGATCTCTGTATCGGCAGCGTCCCCCTCTATCAGGCCGCCTGTGATGCCGTGCTGCGTCAGGGCAAGCCGATTGTCGACATGACGGTTGAAGATATTTTTGACGGGGTCAAAAAACACCTGGACGATGGCGTCGATTTTATCACCGTCCACTGTGGCGTTACCAGAGAGACAGTCGCGCGCATGGAGCGTGAAGGGCGCCTGCTTGAGGTTGTTTCGCGCGGCGGTTCCTTCACCGTCGAGTGGATGCTCCACAATAACGCGGAAAACCCTTTGTATGAGTATTATGATCGCCTGCTTGAACTGGTGCGCCCCTATGATGCGGTGTTATCCCTCGGTGACGGTTTCCGCCCCGGCTGCCTCGCCGATGCCACCGACCGTGCCCAGGTTCAGGAGCTGATTATCCTTGGTGAGTTGACCCAGCGTGCCCAGGAGGCCGGCATCCAGGTCATGATCGAAGGCCCCGGCCATGTTCCCCTCGATCAGATTGAGGCCAACATCAAGCTGCAGAAACGTCTGTGTCATGGCGCCCCATTTTATGTTCTTGGCCCCCTGGTGACTGATATCGCCCCCGGCTATGACCATATCACCGCGGCCATCGGTGGTACTGTCGCGGGCGCAGCCGGTGCCGATTTCCTCTGCTACGTCACGCCGAGCGAGCATCTGCGACTACCAACGGTTGAAGATGTCCACGAAGGGGTGATGGCGGTACGGATTGCTGCACACGCCGCCGACATTGTCAAAAAGATCCCGGGAGCCATGGAAAAAGACAACGCCATGGCCCGCTTCCGTAAAAAACTCGACTGGGAAGGACAGTTCTCCGTTGCCATCGACCCGGACAAAGCCCGCCGTATCCGCAAGGAGTCGGGAGTGGATGAAAGTCACGGTGCCTGCACGATGTGCGGAGCCCTGTGTGCCTACAAGGTCATGAACGAAAGAAAACAGGAAAAAGCCGGCAGCTGAAAGATGTAGCCACAAACCCTTATTAGCCCATAAAAAAGCCCGCGTCATGCGGGCTTTTTTGTTGCCGATGGCCCTACTCACCCATGTACGTGTACGACACCAGCGTCCGATCGAGCAGTTCAATAAAATGACTGCTCTGCTCAATACTGATTTTGCGCGATGCGACACTTTTTTCCAGGGTATCACGCACGTGCTTGAGAATTTCCGGTCCCTTGTACTGCACGTACTTGAGGCTTTCCCACACCGCGTCGCCGCTGATCACCGTATCGATCTTGTAACCGGTTTTGCGGTTAAAGGTCACGTGCACGGCATTGGTATCACCGAACAGGTTGTGCATATCGCCAAGAATTTCCTGATAGGCGCCAATCAGAAAGAAGCCGATGTAGTAATCCTCGTCCTTTTTAACCTTGTGCAGCGGCAGAAATTTGGTGCGTCCATTTTCACCGACAAAACTGGTGATCTCACCATCGGAGTCGCAGGTGATGTCGGCAATCGACGCATTGATCTCCGGTTTCTGCTGCAGGCGCTGAATCGGCATGATCGGAAACAGCTGATCGATGGCCCAGGAATCGGGAATCGACTGAAACAGGGAGAAGTTGGCAAAACAGGTCTGACGTAACGACAACTGAAAATTCTGCAATTCTTCCGGTACCAGCTTCAAGCGCTCAACGATACTGTTGATCTTCTGGAAAATCTTGAAACACAGCCACTCGGCCACCGCCCGGTCATGGAGGTTAAGATAGCCCAGGTTAAACAGGCTGACCGCCTCCTGAATCAGCTGCAGGGTATCGTGGTAATCTTCGCGCAATGAATGACGGTCGATGCTCTTGTAGATATCAACCAGTTTTTTAACCGTCGGCGCAAGCTTTTCTGTCGAATCCAGCACCTCTTCAAAATCCGGCGTCAAGCTCTGAGCGTTGGTATTCAGGGCATTGGTCACCAGCACCGAATAGTGGGCGACGATCGCCCGCCCGGATTCGGAAATAATGTTGGGACAACGGACTCCGGCATCATCACAGATATTTTTAATCTGATAGACAACGTCGTTGGCATACTCCTCGACCGAGTAATTGGCACTGGAAAAATAACTCGACTTGCTGCCGTCATAGTCAACGCCGAGGCCGCCACCGATATCGACGTACTCCAGATTGACCCCGAGTTTACACATCTCGGCATAGACGCGGGTTCCCTCAATCAGGGCGGACTTGATCTTGTCGATTTTAGTGATCTGGCTGCCGATATGAAAGTGCAGCAGATTCAAACTCTCGAGCATGTTCTCTTCGCGCAACAGCTCGATAGCTGTCATGATTTCGGAGATGCGCAAACCGAACTTCGCACCATCACCGCCGGAGGTCGCCCATTTGCCAGTACCTTTTGAAGACAGCTTCACCCGCACACCAAGCTTTGGGGAAATACCGATCTCGCGCGCCAGAGCAATGATTTTTTCCAGCTCGAACAGCTTCTCAACGACGATGGTGATGTCGTAACCAAGACGGGTCGCATAAAGAACCGTTTCAATAAATGCGTGATCCTTGTAGCCATTACAGATAATCGGGATATCCTTGCCGGTGGCAAAGGAAATGGCAATCAGTAGTTCCGGCTTGGAGCCAACCTCCAGACCGATATTGTAGCGCTTACCAAACTGGGTGATGGCCTCAACCACCTGACGCTGCTGATTAACCTTGATCGGATAGAAGGTACGATACTCGGCCGGATAGTCATTGTCGCTGATGGAACTTCTGAAGGCGCGATTGATAGCAGAGATGCGCCCTTCGAGAACGTCCATAAAACGCAGCAGGATCGGTGGCTTGATTTTGCGCTTGATCAGGTCGTCAATCAGGACGCGCAGGTCGATGGAATATTTCGAGTTCGGCGAGGGATGAACACAGACGTTCCCCTTACGATTGATCGAAAAGAGATCGGCACCCCAGTTGCTTAGGTTGTAGAGTTTGTCGGAACTTGCAGTACTCCATTTTTCCATGAACGGAACCTTTCATGATGGTGATGTCCGGCCACAGGGAGGTGGTGGATCGGACCCTTGTTCTTATCATAACCAAAATCGGCAACCACTAATGACGATGACCGATTCCGTCCAACTATCAATAGCAAAAAACCTTGTAACTGTTCAGCAGCGGATCGGGGATCCTATGTCAAGGGACGCTTTTCGTCATCCATGACCGCTTGTTGTCGCCGTCCATGGCGACAAACACCCTTGCCACAGGAGCCAAAGGCCCTGCGCAAGGATAGTACTGAATAGTTACAAAACTTTTAGACCAATCAACCGAGGCGACTTCTGAAATCGACATAACCAAAACGGCGCACCACCGTCAATTCACCCGTATCAGGCTCATAGGTACATAAGTGTGGATGCTGAATGCCGTTGAAGGTCGTGGTTTTGACCGTAGTGTAATGAGCCATATCCTCAAACGCCAGGCGGCTACCGACCGCCAGAGGCTGATCAAACGACCAATCGCCGATGACATCGCCGGCCAGACAGGATGGCCCACCGAGACGATAGGTAAAAGGTTTTTCCTGCGGCGCACCGGCACCATGGATTTCCGGACGGTAGGGCATTTCCAGCACATCCGGCATATGGCAGGTCGCCGATACATCGAGAATTGCGTTATCAACCTCATTGTGCACCAGATCAAGAACTTCGCCGACCAGCAGGCCGGTGCCGATGACGACCGCCTCGCCCGGCTCAAGATACACATCAATCCCGTATTTGTTCTGATAATACCGGATCAGCCCGATCAGCCCGTCAATATCGTACCCCGCACGGGTGATATGATGACCACCACCAAAATTGACCCACTTCAGCCGCGGCAGGAACGCGCCGAATTTTTCTTCAAACACTGCAGCAGTGCGCGCCAGCGGCTCGAACAACTGCTCACACAGGGTGTGAAAATGCAGCCCGTCAACGCCATCAAGGGAGCGCCCGTCAAATTCTGCCCGTGGTATCCCCAGCCGCGACTTGGGCGCACAGGGATCATAGAGGGGCACCGCTCCTTCCGAATGCTGTGGGTTAACGCGCAGGCCAATGGACACACGCCCTTGTGTTTTTTCCCACAGGGGACGAAACCGCTCCAGTTGGGAAAAAGAATTAAACACCAGGTGGTCAGAGATGGCGAGCAACTCCTCGACATCCGCTTCCTTGAAGGCAGCGGAGAAGGAATGCACCTCACCGCCGAACTCCTCACGGCCAAGGCGCGCCTCCCAGGGGGAACTGGCACAGACCCCTTTCAGGGTCTGGGCCATCAGGGGAAACAGCGGCCAAAAGGAAAAAGCCTTGAGGGCAAAAAGAATCTTTGCCCCGCTACGCTGCTGCACGTCATCAAGAATCGCAAGATTATGGCGCAAGCGCCC
Organism: Pelovirga sp.; assembly: GCF_059864205.1. Taxonomy (NCBI): domain Bacteria; kingdom Pseudomonadati; phylum Thermodesulfobacteriota; class Desulfuromonadia; order Geobacterales; family Geobacteraceae; genus Pelovirga; species Pelovirga sp. The sequence goes on along the minus strand of NZ_JCBCBS010000005.1, from coordinate 54,052 downwards.
CAGATCGATGACATAGGCAGGCGACGGCGCCAGCTTCAGGATGTTGGGAATGTCGATACCGGTCACCTGCTACAGCTCCGGCCACTGACCTTCAACAACCGTGTACGGTAGCCCCATCGGGCCCAGCTCGGCAAGGAAAACCTCCGGGTCAAACTGCTCCATGTTCCAAACGCCTAGGGCGTGCCATTTGCCGGTCACCATCATGATGCCGCCGACCACCGCCGGGACCCCGGTGGTATAGCTGATCGCCTGGGAATTGGTTTCCCGGTAGCAAGCCTGGTGATCACAAATATTGTAGATGTAGACCTGTTTACGCTGACCATTTTTGGTTCCACGGGCAATCACGCCGATACAGGTTTTACCTTTGGTCAAAGGACCGAGACTGGCCGGATCAGGGAGTAGTGCTTTGAGAAACTGGATCGGCACAATCTTCTGCCCCTGGAATTCAACCTCGTCGATACGCGTCATGCCGACATTCTGCAACACCTCCAGATGTTTGAGATAGTTGTCGGAAAAGGTCATCCAGAATTGGGCTTTTTTGATGGTCGGGATATGCTTGACCAGCGATTCCATTTCTTCGTGATAGAGCCGATAAATGTTCATCGGTCCGATCCCTTCAGGGAAATCAAAAACCCGCCTGGTCGAGAGCGGTGCCGATTCGACCCACTGATCATGCTCCCAGTGCCGGCAAGTGGCAGTTATCTCGCGGATATTGATTTCCGGGTTGAAATTGGTCGCAAATGGTAAACCGTGATTCCCGGCATTGGCATCAATAATGTCGATTTCCTCCACCACATCAAGGTATTTTTTTGCTGCCAGAGCAGTGAAAACATTGGTCACTCCAGGGTCAAAACCGCTGCCCAACAGTGCCATCACCCCTTTTTCCTTAAAACGGTCATGGTAGGCCCACTGCCAACTGTACTCAAATTTTGCCGTTTCGTGCGGCTCAAAGTTGGCCGTGTCAAGATAATCAACGCCGGTCTCAAGGCAAGCGTCCATAATCGTCAGATCCTGATAGGGTAAGGCGACATTGATCAGCAGTTGCGGTTGTTCGCGCTTGATCAGGGCGACCAATTCAGGCACATTATCAGCATCAACCTGCGCCGTTTTAACTGTTACATCCTTGATTTCTGCAGCAATTTCGTCACACTTAGATTTGGTCCGCGAAGCCAGAGTAATGGCGGAAAAAATATCCTTGCGCTGAGCGCATTTATGGACAACGACGCGACCGACACCGCCGGCACCGATAATCAGAACCTTGCTCATTTTCATCTCCCTTGCGTTTGCAGAAAAGTCACCAACGCCCGTGCGAACACATAAACCACCGGCGAAACGCCGCTTTTCCCATGAATCCAAGAACTAAAGACAATCTATGAATCTACCTTTCCTGTAAACCCTGTCAATAGAAAACAACGGCTACCCCCCAAAACCTGAAACATCCTGCATTGTCCGGCAAACCCAAGCTTATACCGGCCTACGACCCCTTGAATCGCCAGAGGGGTTTATGGTGTAATCTTTTTTATCGTCAAGATCAGAACCTTTACTCATTTTCCGACAGGTTGTTATCGTGTATCTGCTGATCCGTTTAGTGTCTTTTGTCTTCTTGCTGATGTTGTTGAGTGCCTGTACCATGACCAATATAACCCCTCAGCCCACTGCCACCGCCCGGCAGCCGTACCCACTGTCACAACCAATCGTCGCCGGCGACATATTTCATCTGCCCAGCGGATTCCGGGTCTCCGACGAAACCGTTATTGATCATGCCCTGCGAGCTCAGGTCATCTACGTTGGTGAAACCCACGATAACCCGGCATCACACCGTGTCCAGGAAAAAATTCTCCGGGCACTGGCAACAGACAATCCAGACAGGATCGCCCTGGGAATGGAAATGTTCACGCCGTCACAACAACCGGTCCTTGATCAATGGAGTGCCGGTGAACTGAGCGAGAAAGAGTTCTTAAGGCAGGTGGATTGGCATTCAACCTGGAAAATTGACTTTGCCCTTTACCGCGACCTGCTGCTTTTCTGTCGGGATCAGGGCATAAAAATTCTCGCTCTGAACGCCGAGCCCTTAACCAGACAACTTCTCAGTAGAACAGCAATCGAGGATCTCTCCGCAGAAGACCAAGCCCGATTACCGGAAATGGACTTCGACGACCCGCACTATCGTGCCATGCTAAGCGCCTTCATGTCGGGACATCCCATGGGGCACGGCAACTTGAGCGGATTCGAAAGGGTGCAAACCCTCTGGGATGAGACCATGGCTGCCCATCTGGCAGACTATCTGAGCACCAAAAACTCAAATCACCAGGTCATGGTTGTTGCCGGAAGCAACCATATCCAATATGGTTTTGGAATTCCTCGGCGCCTGTTCCGGCGCTTGCCAGTCAGCTATCTGCTCATCGGCACGACCGAAACAGAGGAGTCCAAAACACTCAACCCGGACCGCATCATGAAGGTCGATACCCCGGAATATCCGCTGCTTCCATATCACTTTCTCTATGTTACTGAATACGAGAAGTTGCTGCGGGTGGGAGTCAAGCTTGGGGTGGTTATAACACCGGGTACCGCTGAGCAACAGGGAGTCCTTATCGACAAGCTGTTGCCCGATTCAGCTGCAGCGGCACATGACCTGCGTAGCGGTGACATCCTGCTACGGATAGATGGAGAAATCCTCACCGACAGACTGGATCTGACCTATGCCCTGGCTGACAAACAGATTGGCGACAAGGCAACCTTTGAACTATTGCGTGACAACAGAGAAATCACGATTGACGTTGAATTTACTGCTGAGAACCAGCAATCACCCAAAATGCCGTAACATCCGGTGAATAAAAAACCGCCACTCCGGAGGGAGGCAGAAAAGCTCAACCCGGACTGGCGGCTAATTCGGTAAAGGCAACAACCCTTTTAAAAAGATCGTTTACAGCTAGGTTACAGTTACTAAGCGCGCCCGGCACTCCCCAGCACCGCCTCATTCTTATGCTTGATCAGCTTGATCAGTTCCTTGCGCGCCGCGCCCAGGTACTTGCGCGGATCAAACTCACCGGGATCATTGGCCAGATATTCACGAATCTTCGCCGTCACGGCCAGACGGCCATCGGAATCAATATTGATTTTGCAAACGGCACTCGCCGCGGCACGACGCAACTGATCCTCCGAGACGCCGACGGCCCCCTCGAGTCTACCGCCGTACTGGTTGATCAGTTCGACATACTCGGGCACAACACTCGATGCTCCATGCAGAACGATAGGAAAGCCGGGGATGCGTCTTTCAATTTCTTCAAGGATATCAAAACGCAGAGGGGGTGGCTCTTCACCGGGTTTGACCTTGAATTTGAACGCCCCATGGCTGGTACCGATGGAGATGGCCAGGGAATCAACACCGGTCTTGCTGACAAAATCCTCCACCTCGTCTGGCTGGGTATAGGTCGAATGCTCGGCAACCACCTCATCCTCGATCCCGGCGAGAACACCCAGTTCGCCCTCAACTGTCACATCATGGGCGCGGGCGTATTCCACCACCTTGCGGGTCAGGGCGACGTTTTCCTCGTAAGGCAGATGAGAACCATCAATCATCACCGAGGAAAAACCGGATTCGATGCAGCTTTTGCAGGTGTCAAAGGTATCACCATGATCGAGATGGAGAACAATAGGAATTTCTGATCCCATCTCGCGCGCCATGCGCACCGCACCCATAGCCATATACCGTAACATGGTTTCGTTGGCGTAACTGCGAGCCCCCTTACTGACCTGTATAATGACGGGAGAGTTAGTTTCTGCACAAGCCACAACAATTGCCTGAAGTTGCTCCAGGTTATTGAAATTATATGCTGGTATTGCATAACCGCCTGACACTGCAGCCTTGAACAAATCACGCGAATTTACCAGTCCCAGATCCCGATAGTTCACCACATCAGCCATGAATGATTCCTCCATATCAGTATAGATGAAGAGCATTATCCGGATAGAGTCATACCACACCGCCAACGCCCGGTTTAGAGCCTGCAAATTGTTGCAATAGCAATTTGGATCTTTTACTATACGCTTGATTTTAACGGTTGGTATATCACATATTGTTAAAGACTTAAAAAACATTCGCAACACGAAAGGAAACGACCATGGGTGAGACAGTGGTAGGGGACTATTTCAAGGACTGGAAAGAGCGGGAGGCCATTGCCGAACTGATGATTCCGCTGATTGGCAAGCTGTACCGCGATCACGAAGTCATTTGCACCGTTTTTGACCGCAACCTCGTTAATCAGTCAACCATCGACATTCTTCGTGTTCATCGCTTTGCGCGGCAGATCATCAACCGGGAAATCTGGGTCAAGGATACCTATCCCATTCTGCAGGTCATGGCAGAGATGGATCTGGCTCCGGCCAAGGTCGATCTGGCCAAACTGGTTCTGCGCTATAGGGAACAATCAGGCAGGGACATCCGCACTTTTGTTAGTGAACAACTAAAAGGCCTGGATACCGGCAAGAGGCATCAGCTCAGTGCTCCCCGCGACGTTGTCCTCTACGGTTTTGGCCGGATCGGACGGCTGCTGGCGCGCATCCTTATTGAGCAGGCCGGTGGTGGCGACAAGTTGCGTCTGCGCGCGGCTGTCGTGCGTAAAGGCAGCGATGATGATCTCGCCAAACGCGCCAGTCTGCTGCGCCGCGATTCAGTTCATGGCCACTTTAAAGGCACCATTGTTGTTGACCAAGCACAGAGCTCGATTGTTGCCAACGGCAACCAGATCCGCATCATTTACGCCGATTCACCGGAAGAAATCGACTACACCAGCTACGGCATTAACAATGCCATCGTCATTGACAATACCGGCAAGTGGCGCGACCGCGCCGGGTTGTCACGCCATCTGCGTCCCGGCGCAACCCAGGTGCTACTGACCGCACCGGGCAAAGGGGATATTCCCAATGTCGTCTACGGCGTCAACAATGATCTGCTGGAAAGTGGCGATGCAGTCCTTTCGGCAGCCAGCTGCACCACCAACGCTATTGTTCCGGTTCTTAAGGCTATCAACGACCGCTTCGGTATCGAAAACGGACATGTCGAAACCTGCCACAGCTACACTAACGACCAGAACCTGATCGATAACTATCACAACAAAGAACGGCGTGGGCGCAGTGCCCCGTTAAACATGGTCATCACTGAAACCGGCGCCGCCAAAGCGGTAGCCAAGGCGTTGCCGGAACTGGCCGGCAAACTCACCGGCAACGCCATCCGCGTCCCAACCCCCAACGTCTCCCTGGCGATTCTCAATCTGACATTGAATCTGGAAACCAGTGTTGAAGAGATTAATCTGTACCTGCGCGGCATGTCGTTGGAATCACCTTTGCAGGACCAGATCGACTACACCAATTCCCCGGAAGCCGTCTCCACCGACATGGTTGGTTCCAGCTACGCCGGTATCGTTGATTCCCTCGCCACCATCGTCCAGGGAAACCGCTGCGTTCTCTATATCTGGTACGACAATGAATACGGCTACAGCCATCAGGTGGTGAGAATTGTTGAGAAGGTGTCGGGACTGAATCTGGAGACCTGGCCGAAGTAATTCGGGGCCTTGAATGCGCCGAATACCTTATAAACAAAGCGGGATTCCGTCTCCGGGATCCCGCTTTGTTTCTTGGCTTTCATTTAAAACGTTACTTTTACGCCAGATCAAACCGATCCAGACTCATCACCTTGGTCCAGGCGGCCACGAAATCCTTGACGAATTTTTCTTTGGCATCGCTTTGGGCGTAGACTTCGGCCAGGGCACGCAGTTGTGAGTTGGAGCCGAAGACCAGATCGACACGTGTACCGGTCCATTTGAGTTCACCGGTTTTACGGTCGCGCCCCTCAAACACATCTCCAGCTTCTGATACCGGCTTCCAGACGGTGCTCATATCGATCAGGTTAGTAAAGAAATCGTTGTTCAGGACGCCCACCTGCCGGGTGAATACACCATGCTGTGATTGATCGGCATTAGCACCGAGCATCCGCAAACCGCCAACCAATACCGTCATTTCCGGCGCACTCAAGGTCAGCAATTGAGCCTTATCAACCAGCATATGTTCAGCTGGTACAGTGTAAGCGGTTTTCTGATAGTTGCGGAAACCATCGGCCTCCGGCTCAAGAAAATTGAAGGATTCGACATCGGTCTGTTCCTGAGTCGCGTCGGTGCGTCCTGGAGTAAACGGAACCTCAACATCAAAGCCACCGGCCTTGGCCGCAGCCTCAACAGCGACACCACCAGCCAGGACGATCAGATCAGCGATAGAAACTTTCTTGCCGTCGGTCTGGGCGGCGTTGAACTCCTGCTGAACCTTTTCCAGAGCTCCCAGCACCTTGGCCAACTGCGTCGGCTGATTAACGCTCCAGTCCTTCTGCGGAGCCAGACGCAGCCGTGCACCATTAGCGCCACCGCGCTTATCAGAACCGCGGAAGGTCGATGCGGAGGCCCAGGCAGTTGAAACCATCTCGGCAACAGAAAGGCCGGCATCAAGAATTTTTGCTTTCAATCCGGCAATGTCAGCAGCATCAACCAGCGGGTGATCGGCGGCGGGGAGCGGATCCTGCCAGATCAGATCTTCCTGGGGCACTTCCGCTCCCAGGTAACGTGCCTTGGGCCCCATATCACGGTGGGTCAATTTGAACCAGGCGCGGGAAAAAGCATCAGCAAAGGCTTCCGGATCCTGGTGAAAACGGCGCGAGATCGGTTCGTAAAGCGGATCGAAACGCAACGATAGATCAGCTGTGGTCATCATGGGACGATGTTTTTTCGACGGATCGTGAGCATCGACGATCATGTGTTCGTCTTTGACATCCTTGGCAAGCCACTGATTGGCTCCAGCCGGGCTTTTGACCAGCTCCCACTCATAGCCGAAGAGCATATCAAAGTAACCGTTGTCCCAGGTGGTGGGATTGGGTTTCCAGGCCCCTTCAATACCGCTGGTGATAGTGTCACCACCTTTACCACTACCAAAACTGTTTTTCCAACCAAACCCTTGCTCTTCAAGGGGGGAGGCCTCCGGCTCCGGACCTACATGCTTGGCATCGCCGGCGCCATGACACTTACCAAAGGTATGTCCACCCGCCGTTAAAGCAACAGTTTCTTCATCGTTCATCCCCATACGGGCGAAAGTTTCACGCACGTCCCTACCAGAAGCCACCGGATCAGGGTTACCATTCGGACCTTCAGGATTGACATAAATCAACCCCATCTGCACTGCAGCCAGGGGGTTTTCGAGCTCACGATCACCACTGTAACGTTTGTCACCCAGCCATTCAGCTTCGCAACCCCAATAAATGTCCTCTTCCGGCTGCCAGATGTCTTCACGACCACCGCCAAACCCGAAGGTTTTAAAACCCATTGATTCCAGTGCGCAGTTACCCGCCAGGATAATCAGATCAGCCCAGGAAATCTTGTTGCCGTACTTCTGCTTGACCGGCCACAGCAGGCGCCGCGCCTTGTCGAGGTTGCCGTTATCGGGCCAGCTGTTGATCGGGGCGAAACGCTGGTTACCGGTACCGCCGCCGCCACGGCCATCACCACTACGATAACTGCCGGCACTGTGCCAGGCCATGCGGATCATCAGCCCGCCGTAGTGTCCCCAGTCGGCCGGCCACCATTCCTGCGAGTCGGTCATCACGGCCACCAGATCTTTTTTAACCGCAGCCAAATCCAGCTTTTTGAATTCCTCAGCATAATTGAAGTCGGATCCCATGGGATTGGAAGCCGGTGCATGCTGGTGCAGAATCCCCAGATTCAATTGATTAGGCCACCAGTCACGATTGGTCGGCCCCTGGCCGGCGACTGTACTGCCAACTTTACCGGTAACCGGACACCTTGGTTCGCTCATTTGTCTCTCCTTTGTTAGGTGGTTTGCTATTGAATATAATGAGTGCTCCCTGTTTAAACCGTTTGCACAGCGAATAACAGCACACACAGATTAAAAGATTGTATCATCTTCCCGATCGATTACACGATCATCGCGAAAAAAACGAATTCATTGACAATCTCAATTCACCTATCAAGAATAATTACGAACTAGGAATATAACTGCAGCCTATTCGCCTGTCAAGGCGCTGGAAGCAAAAAAGCGGAGAACCCTTTTGTCGGATTCTCCGCTTTTTTATCGTGCTGATGAATTACTTTAACGCCTTGACCGATCAGGCAAACCGCTTGATGGCGCGCATTTTCTTGCGCAGTCGACGTTGGGCTTCTTTCTCTTTGCGCTTACGCTTGATACTTGGTTTTTCGTAAAACTTGCGCTGCTTCATTTCACGGAAAAGCCCTTCCTGCTGCAACTTACGCTTCAGGACTTTAATCGCCTTTTCGACGTTGCCGTCGATAACAGTGATTTCCACGAACAATCACCCCACTTTCTTCTCGATCTTTGCAGAAACTTATTGCTGCTGCAAGAGGTGGGTCTTATACACTCTTAACCCTTGGCAAGTCAAGGGGATTCCCCCGGCTCTTTAATATAGAGAAAAACCCGGATGCCGCCATGAGAAAAACCGATCAGAGGTTTTATGTGCAGTTTTTTCATCTGCACAGCAACCGTTTCGGGACACAACAGAGCACACTTCCAACGTGCGAACGCACCACCACACAGATGTTCAATATCACGATAAAATAATCGCAGGTCCGTACTGCCGCCCAGGCGGGCACCGTATGGCGGGTTGCCGATCAACAATCCGCAATCCCCCGGCGGCACCAGCTCCTGCAGTTTTCCTTCGTTGATCTCAACAGCAGGGCCCAGATCTGCGCGCTCAAGATTGGCGCGCGCGGCCAGGATCGCCCTGGGATTCGTGTCGACACCATAAATAGCAGCATGACCACAACATCGTTCCCCTTCCTTGGCCGCAATCAGCAACTGCCGCCACAAGTGCTCACGGTACTTTGGCCAGCGCATAAATGAAAAATCGCGCCGGGTTCCGGGTGGCCTGTTCGCGGCGATCAGTCCCGCTTCAATGACAAAGGTACCGGAACCGGTCATCATATCGACCAGGGGCATTGAACCATCATAACCACAAGCCAATAATGCCGCGGCAGCGAGATTCTCGCGCAAGGGCGCAGCGCTGCGCGCCTGGCGATAACCACGGCGGTGCAGATGTTCGCCGGAACTGTCAATGGAGATCACGACATGGTCACCACTGATCCGCAACAGGACCATCTGCGCCGGGCCGGCGCCCACCACTGATGATCCTAATGCTGTACTGATGGCTTCCCGGCACACCTCGACGATGCGCCCGGTGTGCGATAAGCGTGAACGCTGGCTGGCCGCCCGGACATCGCATGCTGTCCCGGGTTTGATGTAGCGCCCCCAGGGCAGGCGTACCAGACGCTGAAACAGGGTCGGGAAATCGCGGGCAGTCAGCGATCCCAGACGCACCAGAATGCGGTTTGCGCTACGCAACCAGAGGTTGGCCAGGTAGATATCACGGACCCCACCGCTAGTAAAACCGACCCCACCCTTTACCGGCTCCTGGGGGCACAAACCCAACCCGACAAGCTCCTGAAAACAGATGGCCTCAAGTCCGGGAGGCGTAACCGCAAAGCAATCTCTTGGTGAATCTTTCATGATCAAACCTTTCGCCGGCACAGCAACAGAAACTCCTACGCAGATAGATACAGACAGTAACAATCTGCAGTTATTGAAAAAAGAGAAATACGTACCCCCCATGGCCTTTTTTATGTGATATAAGAGGGAAAATCAGCCGTCAGAACCAGAACGAGCAAACGGAAATACAGATGAATTTCAAACGTTACTTCAAAACTGATCAGCAACTCGTTCTGCAACATCAGAACGATCAATCGTCAGCCACCAGGCGTACCGAGTTGCTGATTGTTTCTGTGGCAGAGGTGGAAGGCAACCAGCTGATCGTCAACTCCCCCTATGGCAGCGACGTTGTTGAGCACTACGCCATCTCCCCCGACACGGTTATAGAAGTCACCACTGACGTGATGGGAATGGGTGCCCGTGTCAGTGGCCACCTTGAAAAAAAACTCAGCAACAATCAGTTTGCCATCTCGCTTAATTATGACATGTCGCTGTTTCAGCGCCGCGTCAAAGAACGCCTGAATTGTGATTTAGGTATTCGTTTCAGTCGCAGCGCAAAGACCTTACCGGCCATGCGTTCGATCTGGGAAAAAAACCTCAAGGTTCTCTATAGCCCGGAAGCGCCGCTGATTTTTCAGGGATTTCGCCCTTGCCAGGTCAATATCAGTGCCGGCGGAATCCGCTTTGCCATGAAACCGGCAGCCAATCAGGGGGATCTGTGCCTGATTCTGATCCACCTGGATGATAGCAAACCACCTGTCTGTGTCATAGCTGAAGTCGTTTGGAGTTGCATGATCGACGAAGAGGCCGCCACCACCGGCATGCGCTTTATCAATATTCTCCACCACGACCAAGAGCGCATCAATGCCTTCATCAGGAAAAATCGATAAAGGCTCTTTTTCCACCTACAGGGAGCAAGAACCCTTGTTTTTGCATTGCAGTCTGATCTATCAGTTGGACACTCCAAACTACTTTCATTAAAGGATTTTTTCATGGGCTTTTTGTCTGCCTCTAGCAGTATTTGTTATTTTCAGGTCAAGGGCGCCGAAGAACTTCAGAACAATGATGATCTTATCAGCAGCAAACTTGCCGCTGAAGGCTTCCGTTCCATCGAACAATCGGCCGAAGAACTGGCGACCGGCTGGGTGGCCTTTGACGATGATGAGGACAGCGAATTCAACACAATCAGAAGCTATCGCCGGGATCAGTATCTCTGCTTCAGCCTGCGTCAGGATCGCCGCCGCGTACCTGGAGCACTACTCAAGCGTCACTTTGGTCATCTCTGCGGGCAGTTTCTGGCAGCGCACCCGACCTATCAACGAGTTCCCAAATCCCAGCGCGAACTACTGCGCGATCAGGCGCGCGATGCCCTTCTCGCCCGTACCCTGCCAACCCCTGCTGTAACCAATCTGGTCTGGGACACTCATCTGCAACTGATCCGTTTCTGCTCGTTGGGAAAAAACGCACTCGATAGCTTCCAGAGCCTTTTTCACCAAACATTTCCCGGCCTGCGCCTGCAGCTCCTGCCACCACTGGAGCGTGCCGCCCGGGTGCTGCCTGAAGAATTACGGCCCGCCCTTGGCAAGGCCAACCAGGCCCAAACAGACAGCACCCTGGAACTGATTGAGGCCAATCGCTGGCTGGGCAGTGATTTTCTCTACTGGCTTTTTTATCGCACACTCAACTCCGACTCCAACTATGGCATCAGTGTGCCCGGTCCCTTGCTGGAACAGCAACCCTTCAACGCATTTCTCGACAACCGCCTGGTGCTGGTGGGTGGTGGCCAGGAAGGGATACAAAAAATCGTTGTCGCCGGTCCGCAGGATCGTTTCCTTGAAGTGAAGGCCGCCCTGGCCCAGGGAAAACAGATTGAAGAGGCGACCATCCACCTGCGCCTGGACGAAGATCACGCCTGGAAACTGACCCTCAAAGGGGAGCGGTTTTCTTTTGGGAATTTTCTCACGCCGATGTTGCGCCCGGAAAAAGATGCGGATACGGATCCAGCTGCTGAGGCTGAGGCAGCTTTTTTGACCAAGATAGCTGCGGTACAAGAAGGTGAGCAAATGGTCGATAGTCTGTTAAAATTATTCCTCAGCATGCGTCTTTCACCCGACTGGGCGACGGAAGAGGCCAAAATTTCTAGCTGGCTGAAGGAATAAGCTTCGACTCCAAAAGGTGTTTACACCATGAACTTTCGCACCAAGTTGCTGCTCCTGCTCCTGACGATCACCCTGCTCCCCCTGGGGCTGAGTTTTCTTGCGCAGCGTAGCCTGGTGACCCACTACGGCAACAAGCTGGCGCAGGAAACTCATACCCTGATCAACGACAACGCTGTCAACTTACTGCACATGCTGGTTGATGATTTCGGCCGGATCCTTACCCGTGATCACGCTATGGCACGTTTTGCCCTGCAAGCACAGGCGCAAGCGGTGCGGCAGGCATTTATCAGCCCGCCGCCCGAGCATAGCGTTCCGGTGTATCTAGCTGGTGATTTTGATCACCCGTTCCGACAACCTGTCGACCTGGGACCCTCCCCTCTCCATCTGCGGCGCGATCACGATGGGTCACTGTCGCCGTTGGCGGTTTCCTGGAACCACCAGGTCTTTTATCTGGTAGCGGACACCGATCTTGTCGAGGTTAACGATCAGCTTCATCGCATGGCCGACATGACTGCGGTTTATCGTTCCTTGCAACAGATCAAACCGGAGCTGTTTCTATGGCAATACACAGCACTGACCAGCGGGGTTCATTCGAGCTATCCCGGCAAGGGCGGATACCCGGCAGACTATGATCCGCGCCAGCGTCAGTGGTATCAACAGGCCGTTATCTATGGCGGGACCGTGCAGCAGGTGCTGACCGATGTCACCACCGGCTCGCTGATCCTGACTCTGGCACAACCGGTTTATGACGGCGCCGGCGAACTTCTCGGGGTCACCGCCCTGGATATTGATTACCACAAACTTTTCACTGACTGGAATATTCCACCAGAATGGCGCGGTGCGGCTAAAAGCATGATCATGCGCCTCAACCACGACGAATCCGACCCGTCAAGACAACTTGAGATCCTCCTGACCAACCAGGAAAACACCCTATCCCGTCATTGGTCATTGCCTTTAACTCCGGAGTTTATTGATCTGTCTGACCCACAGCTCGAACCGGTAGCAAGCGATTTGCTGCAAGGGCGCTCTGCCGTGAGAAAGATCGAGTATGCAGACGAAGAGGTGCTATTTGCCTATGGTGTCCGTACCGGTGATACCCCCTTCCCCCTCGTCATTGTGCCCTTCGAACGGATCATCGCCCCGGCCGCACAGGCTCAGGAAGCGGTGAACCGCCAGATCACCCTTGGGTTATCCTCCAGTGCCGTCATAACTCTTGTTGCAGTGCTGGCAGCTGTTTTTCTGGCGCTGCGCCATGCCCGCCGGGTCACCGAACCAATCACCCAGCTGGCTGCTGCCGCCCAACAGCTCACCCAGGGAAAATTTGACGCCCGGGTCGACATTCGTACCAGAGATGAATTGCAAAACCTCGGAGAAATTTTCAACGGTCTCAGCTGTCGTCTCGAAGAGCGGGAACAGCTGAAACAGTCATTGGCACTGGCAAAAGAAATTCAACAACAGTTACTGCCCCATGAAACGCCGGCAGTCAACAATTTTGAATTAACCGGGGTAAGCCGTTACTGTGACGAAACCGGTGGTGATTATTATGATTTTATTCACCTCGGGACAGAGGACAACAGATCCCTCGGAATTGTTGTCGGCGACGTGTCAGGGCACGGCATCGGCGCGGCACTGGTGATGGCAACAGCCCGCGGCATGCTCCACGCCTTGATCGAACAGCACAAGACAGAGCTACCCGTACTGGTCAGTAAAATCAACCGACAGCTGGCTCAATCCACCGATGATTCGAGCTTTATGACCCTCTTCCTGGGAACGTTGAATCCTGAACACTGTTCCCTGGACTGGATCTCTGCCGGACAGGCTCCACTTTACCTTTACCGTACAGGGGAGCCTGAAGGTCACATTGAGGAGATGGAAAGCTCCGGCATACCCCTGGGCATTATTGGAGAGTCGGCTTATGAAATGGAGCCGACCATCAAATTCAATCCGGGAGACATCCTGCTGGTCGGTACCGACGGCATCTGGGAAACCCACAACTTCGCCGGGGAGATGTTTGGTACCCGTCGCGTACGGGAGATCCTCCAGCAGTCGGCCAACCTGTCAACAAAAGAAATTGCTGCTCGTATTTTTTCCGAACTTGACCAGTTTCGCGGCGACCGTACCGTTGACGATGATCTGACGCTGGTACTCATAAAAGCAATCGCAGCACCAATACCAGCCAAAGCCCTTGATGTGGCGCTGGAATAATTATGAAAACGATTTGCCTATTGCGCCCCTCAGCCTGGCTGCACCATATCACGCTGTTTGCTCTGACCTACCTGCTGCTAAGCTCACCCCTTGCGGCTCAGGAGGGGCCGGTGCCGCTGCTGCTGTTTCCAGCACAGGAGATGACGGCCGGCCAAAGTGCGACTTTTTTCGCCTACTTTCACAATGAATCCAGTGATTCCCTATCCCTGGCATCCCCCTCCTATTTGCAGGTGGAATTGACGACGAATAGTGGCGCAACTCGTCAGATTCGCGCCCAGGCGATCCTGGCGTCGCAGCCCGTTGAACTGCTTCCCGGTCAATTTTATCGCCAGGAATATCAGCTGATTCTACCTCTGGATTTCTCTGCAACGCTGCAGGTACGTTTGGCTGAACAGGCGGAGGCGAGCATCCTTATCGACGTGACGCCGGCACCTCATCTGGCCATCGCCAGCGCCCGCAACGACGGCAGTAAACTACCTGAAGTTTCTTATCATTCCCTTAAAGATATCGAATCCCTCTATCAGTCTTACACTGCAGACCTGTTCACTTATGAACCCATCTACTTTCTGGTCGGCAGCGATCCGGGAAAAAGCACATTTCAGCTGAGCTTCAAATATCGCCTGCTCAATCGCAGCGGCTCCTTAAGTCAGAAGTATCCGTGGTTTAGTGGCTTATTCTTTGCTTATACCCAGACGTCCTTCTGGGATCTGTCCTCTGACTCTATCCCTTTTAACGACACCAGCTATAAGCCGCAACTGATGTTTCAGACCGAGAATCTAAGTCGCTCTGACGCCATGGCCGGTTTTTTTGTACGTTCCGGCTTAACCCACGAATCAAACGGTCGCGATGGCGGCGGATCGCGCAGCACCAATTACTTTTACATCAAACCGATGGGAGTTTTTTACCACCAACCCTCGCGCCTGGGTCTCATGATCAGCCCCAAGTTTCTTGTTTATGTCAACAATAACAATGATACCAACCCCGACCTGCCCGACTATCGCGGCTATGTTGCACTGGAAACCCGCATCGGCAGGGCTCATAGTTTGATGCTCACAACCAACTTGCGCTTTGCCCGCAAAGGCACCTCGGTGCAGACCGACCTGACCTATCCCATCGACCGCCTGCTCGGCAACAACCTCAATGTCTATCTGCACCTGCAATACAGCAACAGCCTCGCAGAAAGCCTGATTGACTATCAACAACGCACCGAAACATTCCGCCTGGGACTGTCATTTTTCCGTTAAGCCGATATGATCCCTGTAAAAAGTTATCTGGTTAGCTATTTGACTCCAGTAAAGCAGAAAACGTATCTGTTCAGCACCGGATCTTCGGATCCTATGTCAAGGGACGCGATTGTTTCCCGTTGGATCATCCATGACCGCTTGTTGTCGCCATCCATGGCAACAAACACCCCTGCCACAGGACCCAAAGGCCCTGCACAAGGATAGTGGTGAATAGTTACCAGAAAACAGGAGATGGATTCTGCGCCAAAGCGAAGCGAAGTGGATAACCAGAAGAAGCTAAAGGGCTTCACCGTTAACGGTGAAACCCTTTAGCTTTAGAAACAATCATCCCCGGACCGAATCAGATACTCAAATACTTTCGATGCTCTAAATCGGTAATAGTGGTGCGATGATTTTCCCACTCCGTCATCTTGATGCGCATATAACTATCGAACAAGTCTTCACCTAGAACCTCAGGCATGAACGTGCTGTTTTCCGCCTCCATCAACGCCGGGAAAAAATCGCGCGGGATAAAGCGACGATCCAGCACTTTAGGACGCTCCAGCATCGGTTTTTTATAGGCGCTGCCAACATCAGCCGGCCCGGCATCGGCTTTGTTTTTGATGCCGTCAAGACCGGCAAAAATCAGCGTAGCAAACTGCAGGTACACGTTGCCGGTGGCATCGGGACAGCGCAACTCCATCCGCGTTGCCTTGGGGCTAGTGGCGTAAGGAATACGGATCATTGAACTGCGATTGCGTACGCCCCATCCCCGCACAATCGGGGCTTCCTTGTCGAGCACGTAGGCTTTGTAGGAGTTAAAGGTGGCAGCGAAGATGATGGACGCCTCACGCGCATGGCCGATAACGCCACCGACAAAGTTCATCAACAGCGGGCTTAGGTGATGATCACAGTTCTTATCGTAGCAGAGGCTGTTACCTTCCAGATCGGTAAACGACAGGTGAATATGAAAGGCGTTCCGGTTGAAACCGGTAAATGGCTTGGACATAAAGGTCGCGTGCAGCCCATAGTGGGCGGCAACCTCTTTGGTGACAAAATCAAAGAGGATGGTGCGATCGGCGACCGCTAATGGATTCCCTGGCTCAAGATTGATCTCATGCTGCGATGAGGTGACTTCGTGGTGGGTTTTTTCGTACTTGACGCCACACTTTTCCAGCACATTAACGATTTCCTGCCTGACGACATCACCGATACCCCCCGGGGAGGAGCCGAAGTAGCCAAGTTTGTCGGTATGAATATCGCTATGGATCTCGTCACCATTGAGCAGGAAAAATTCATGTTCAGGGCCGAGCATGAACTGCAGCTGAAACTCGCTTACCCCCTTTTCCACCGCTCGCTCCAGGGCATAACGGGGATCGACACTGGAGCGTGAGCCATCCTGATTATAAATCTGCCCGACAAAAAAACCGATCTTGCGGTCGTCAAAATCAACCAGGCGAAAGCTCTCCGGAACCGGCTTTAAAATCCGATCACTATTATCCACCGTGGCGATACCGGCAATAGAACTACCGTCAATACCAACCCCCTGTTCAATGATGGCATCAATATCCTGCGGATTAATGGACAGGTTTTTCGACCGGCCATTGAGATCGGTAAAAAATATTTTAGTGGTATATGCCTGCTTTAGCTGATCCTTGATCACACTGATGTCTGCGCCGCTCATTGCTTATTTCTCCTGTGATGAACATATCTCCACTGATCCTGTTGGTTATTCTGCCGGTCATAAAACCGGTTGCCGACATCAAGCCGGCAACCGGTCTAAGAGGATGGTATTTATGCAGGCATATTGGGAATTTTTGTCGTTTTACCTTGGTAGTTGCGCAGGGTGTACTCTTTATCGTTTTTATCGACTATGTAGTAATCAGGCATCAGAGGAATTTTACCGATATTGGTGGCCAGGACGTACATGGGCTGAGCCAGGCCGGTGGTGTGGCCACGTAACGCATCGCGGATCAGCTCGGCACCCTTTTCAACTGGTGTGCGGAAATGATCAATCCCCGGTGCCGGCTCGCAGTAGAAAACATAATAGGGACGAATGCGGGTACGCAGCAACTTCTGGTGCAGTTCCCGGAAGGTCGGCACATCATCGTTAATCCCTTTAAGCAGCACCGCCTGGTTTCCTACGTTGATCCCACAGCTGAGCAGATCAAAAACAGCGCGTTCGGTTTCCTCGGTAATCTCTTTGGGATGGTTACACTGGGTGTTGATCCATACCGGCACTTTGTGGAAGCCACCGATAGCTTTTTTTAGCCCTTCGGTAATGCGCTGTGGCAACACAATCGGCAAACGTGAGCCGATACGAATCATCTCAACATGGGGGATCTCGCGCAGGGCACCCACCAGATAAGCAAGCTTGTCATCGGAGAGCAGCAGTGGATCACCCCCGGTCACCAACACATCGCGGATCTCCGGATGCTTACGGATCCACGCCAGACCCTCCTCAACATCGAAGCGCAGTTTCAGATCCTGATCGACCACCAGCTCTTTACGAAAACAGTGCCGGCAATAGATGCCGCACACTTCCGTCACGGTAAAGGCAATGCGATCCTGGTATTGGCGGGCAATACTATCTGGACGCTTCTCATCGGTGGCACGGTTTTCTTTCCACATCAGATAATTCTTCATGCCGAACTCGTTGACCTGTTCCTTCATGGAAGGGATCACCTGCATACGAATTGGACATTTGGGATCATCTTTATCCATCAGGGAGGCAAAATAAGGGGTCGTTCCCCAGCGCGTTTTAAGAGTCGTGATGGCGTGTCGTTCATCGTCGCTCACAGTAATATATTGCTCCAGTTGCTCCAGAGTTCTTACTTCATTACGAACTTGATCCATCCATGCTTCTGTCATTTTTTCAGCCTCCAGGTCACCTCATTGTGACCACTGTTCGGGGTTAATAAAACGTAACTATTCAGCACTATCCTTGCGCAGGGGCGGGGATCCTGTGGCAAGGGTGTTTGTCGCCATGGACGGCGTCAACAAGCGGTCATGGATGACCCAACGGGAAACAATCGCGTCCCTTGACATAGGATCCGAAGATCCGGTGCTGAACAGTTACAGTAGAACAACCTTACGCAGTTCCCTACTGTTGTTATTCAAATAACCGTGACAGAACTGAGTGCCTGCACCGCAACTATCTTAGTACCGGTCTCTACATAATGATTGCGGACAACCTGTTCAATCCGTGTTTTGTCCTGCGCTTTGATGCTGGTGACGATAGCACGGTGGCGTTGTTCAATTTCATCAGGCCGATAAAGCATTCCCCAGTGTTTGAAAAACAGAACGTGAAGTTTCATACTCAGGCGGCTGGAATATTCCAGCAGTTGCTGATTATCACTGCGGGCAACCAGAAAATCATGAAATTCACCGCCGATATCAACAACCTGTTTATGCTCACCATCTCTGGCTGCCTGCCCCATGACATCCACGTAACGATCAAGGCGTTCCAGATCCTGGCGGGTAAAGTGTTCGCTGGCCGACATCACAGCATACCCCTCAAGAACCCCCCTGGTGGTATAGCTGTCGATAATCTGCTTGGGGGTCATCACCGGAAGAAAATTACCGATCTGGGGCTTGTAGTCGATCAGTCCGAGGGTCATTAGTTCTTTCAATGCCTCACGAATGGGGGCACGACTGATACCCATCTCCAGCGCCAATAAACTCTCCTTGAGACGATCGCCCGGCTTGAGTTGATCAGCAAGGAGCATCTGATAAATATGATCGATCACCTGATCCTTGTAGGTTTTTTTAACAATCACCATAACACCTCCGTCGTCGAATGTCGACATTAGACATGTATCGCTCCAATGTCAACAAAGATCAGCGGTCAGTCATATTTTTTGGTAAACTGGGAATATCTTTTCAGCGCAAGGCGGGAGCGCAACAGAGTGAATATTTGCAAAGACATACGCGATAGTAAAATGTTCCTGGTAACAAATCAGGAAGATGGTGTTTACTTTTTATCCCAAAAAACGTAGGGTTTATAACATAGTTTTAAAAAACACTGTGTCCGGCGACCAGTATATCGGCCTGTCGGTTTTCCCCTGAGCAACTGCATTCAAGGAGGTTTCACAATGAAAAAAATGGCATTACTGTTGTTGGCATCACTGCTGATTTTTTCCGGTACATCGTTCGCAGAAAAGCTGAACGTCGGCACGGATACGGCCTTCGTCCCCTTTGAATACAAAGGCCCGGACGGAAAATATACCGGGTTTGACATTGACTTGTGGGCGGAAATCGCCAAGCGGATTGGCTTTGAATATGAATTGCGGCCGATGGATTTTAACGGCTTGATCCCGGGATTGACGACAGGGAACCTTGACGTCGCCCTGGCAGCTATCTTCATCAAGTCAGAGCGGGAAAAGGCGATCGATTTTTCCCACCCCTACTTCCGCGCCGGACTGATGACCATGGTCCCGGCAAATAACACCGACATCAACGGACCTGCCGATCTGGAGGGCAAGGTGGTCGCCGTCAAACTGGGAACCGCGACGGTAGAGTATGTCGAAAGCCTTAATCCCAAAAGAGTCGTCAAGTTTCCTAATATCGATCAGGCGTATCTTGAAGTTGTAACGGGGGGCGCAGATGCCGCCATGCACGACACCCCCAATGTCCTTTATTACATCAAGACCGCCGGTGAAGGTCGAGTCAAAGCTGTTGGCGCAGATGTAAAAGCAGCACAGTACGGTATTGCTTTCCCGATGGGCAGCAAACTGCGGAAACCGGTCAACGTGGCCCTGCTGGAGATGATGGAAGACGGAACCTACGCTGAACTATACAAAAAATGGTTCGGCAAAGACCCCGAGTAATCATCTGTCAGTTCACTGCAGAAAGACATAACCCATTGAACGCAAACAATTATGGGGCCCCTGTTCTTATTTAAGGGGCCCCGGTTAAAATCACAGTTCGACACGCGCTCTTCCCCGGATAAAAACATCTGACTTATTCATTTAAAAAACGGCAATATGCTTATCCTGCCTTTAAGGAATGAGCACTAACCAGCCTTTAAGAGAGATATCATGGGTTTTGAATTTTCAGTCATTACCGACTCCATCCCCGCCCTGCTGGAAGGTGCGAAACTGACCTGGATTATTACTCTGGTTGGTATTGTTGGTGGTATGATATTTGGTGTTCTTGCCGGACTCGGTCGCCTGGCCGGTAGCGAATACCTAGGCGAACCTCCACACAATCGCCTGTCCAAAGGGATTTCAACACTTATTCGTTACCTTTCGGGTGGTTATGTCGAGACCATCCGCGGTACACCCATTATTGTCCAGGCCATGTTCATCTATTTCGCTTTTCCGATGCTGATCAAGGCCATGACCGACATTGAACGTTTCCGCATTGAAGCCCTGACCGCAGCGATTATCACCATCATCATCAATGCCGGTGCCTATATTGCCGAGATTGTCCGCGGCTCAGTCATGTCAGTCAACAAGGGATTGATAGAAGCCGGACTGTCTCTGGGAATCAGCCGCTATCAGCTGATTGCTCATATCATCGGCCCCATCGCTTTCAGAAGAATGATTCCACCATTGGGCAATCAATTTATTATCAGTCTCAAAGACACCTCCTTGTTTATTGTCATCGGTGTCGGTGAATTAACTCGCCAGGGTCAGGAAATTATGGCCAGCAATTTCAGGGCACTCGAAATCTGGTTAACCGTGGCGATCATGTATCTGATCATGACAACGGCATTAGCTGTGAGCTTAAGGACCCTTGAACGCAAAATGAAAATTTTTTAGCCGCATATGATGTCAAGCCCAGCCGAAGAGGAACAAATGGCCCCTATTATTGAAATGCTCGATGTCTGCAAGTCATTCGGACAGACACAGGTTTTGCACAATATCAACTTTGCCATTGATGAAGGGGAGGTTGTGGTTATTATTGGCCCCTCAGGATCCGGCAAATCGACCCTGATCCGTTGCATCAACTGTCTGGAAATGATTAGCAGCGGCACCCTGATTGTCGACTCAATCCGGATCCCGGAAGAACGCAAACGGATCCGTGAAATCCGCCTTGAGGTCGGCATGGTCTTTCAACAATTTAATTTGTTTCCACATCTGACTGCGCTGGAAAATGTCGCTTTCGGACCGCAAAAATCACGTGGAATGAACAAAAAAAAGGCTAACGAAATCGCTGCTGATCTGCTGGCAAAGGTCGGCCTGGCAGATTTTAAAGGTAAACTACCGGGCCAGCTATCCGGTGGGCAGCAACAGCGGGTTGCCATCGCCAGGGCGCTGGCAGTGAATCCCAAAGTCATGCTGTTTGATGAACCTACGTCGGCCCTTGATCCGGAAATGATTGGTGAAGTGCTTGATGTTATGAAGAATATCGCCCAGGAAAGCGGCATGACCATGGCGGTTGTCACCCACGAAATGGGTTTCGCCTCACAGGTTGGAGATCGACTGATTTTTATGGACGAAGGAAGAATCGTCGAAGAAGGGAAACCGGGGGAAGTGATGAAAAACCCGAAATCCGAGCGCCTGACAGAGTTCCTTGGACACGTCAAGCACCACTAAAAGCCTCGCACCCCTTTAGAAAAAGCTGACTAAAGGACCGTAAGGGGGCACGGACGCGTGCTGCAGGTGACCGACAAACTGTTTGCGGGAAATCTCGCAGGCCCCAAAGCTCAGCAGGTGATCGGTGGTCTGCTGGCAATCGAGCAGTTCGAATTGGCGCTGGCGCAGGTGCTCCATCAGATGACATAAAACAATCTTTGAGGTGTTATTTTTGCGACTGAACATCGACTCACCAAAAAAGCAGCGGCCAATACAAACCCCGTAGAGCCCACCAACCAGATTCTCCCCTTCCCAGCATTCCACCGAATGGGCAAAACCAAGCTGATGCAAATGCTGATAAGCGTTTTTCATGTCATTGGTAATCCAGGTGCCATGACCACCCGGCCCGGCGCGCAGACGCCGACACCAGTAGATCACTGCGGCAAAATTTTCGTTGAAACTTAGGCGATAGGGGTGTTTGCGCAGCAGCCGCCGCAAGGAACGAGAGACATGGAATTGGTCGGGAAAAAGGACGCAGCGCGGATCAGGAGACCACCAGAGGATCGGCTCCCCCGGATTATACCAGGGGAAAACACCCAGACTGTAAGCCAGCAACAGTCGCTCGGGAGTCAAATCACCACCAATGGCCAGTAATCCTGACTCATGGGCCGTATCCGCAGATGGGAACCAGAGCTCGTGATCAAGCAGTAGCGGCATGAAAGCGGTCACTCAAAACTGAAGGTAAATTTACCTCCACGGATACCAACGCGCACTTCCCCACCCTGTTTCAACTCACCGAAAAGAATTTTTCCGGCTAATGGGTCGCTCAACTCCGACTGAATCAGGCGCGCGAGGGGACGAGCACCAAAGAGGGGGTCGTACCCTTGTTGGGCCAGTGCCCGTCGGGCTGTCGGGGAGACCTTCAAGCGCACATCTCTTTCAGCCAGCTGTCCTGACAACTCAACCAGAAACTTGTCAACAACCTGAAGCATCACGCTCTGGTCGAGGGGCGCAAAATGGATAACGGCATCGAGACGATTACGAAATTCCGGGGTAAAGGCTTTTTCAAGAGCGGTTTTTGGGGCCGCAGTAGAACGTTCGCCAAAACCAATGGGGATCACATTCATCTGCCGGCTGCCAACATTGCTGGTCATAATCAGGATCACGTTGCGGAAGTCAGTCTCTTTGCCGTTGTTGTCGGTGAGGGTGCCGTGATCCATGACCTGCAAAAGAATATTGAACAGATCAGGATGGGCTTTTTCAATTTCGTCGAGAAGCAACACCGACCAGGGGTTCTTACCAACAGACTCGGTCAGCAGGCCGCCCTGATCAAAACCGACATAACCGGGAGGAGCACCGATCAGGCGCGCGACCGAATGTTTCTCCATGTATTCACTCATGTCAAAACGTAAAAATTTAACCCCGAGCTGATTGGCCAGCTGCCTGGCAACTTCGGTTTTCCCCACCCCGGTGGGACCGGTAAAGAGCAGGGAGCCGACCGGTTTTTCCGGATGACCGAGGCCGGCGCGGGAACGATGAATCGCTCGCACCAACGAATCAATCGCAGGATCCTGACCGAACACTACCCGTTTGAGATCGCGCTCCAGATAACGCAGACGCTGACGGTCGCTGCCACTGATCGACTTGATCGGCACCCGCGCCATACGCGCCACCACCCGCTCAATCTCGTCAACGCCGACAGGCCGATCGGGAGAACCGTCGAGACGGTGTTGGGCCCCGGCCTCGTCAATCACATCGATGGCTTTATCGGGCAGATGACGTTGAGGAAGATGCTTGACCGCCAGTTTGACCGCCGATTCAAGAGCCTCATCGGAATAACGGACCTTATGATACCCTTCGTAGTGGGAACGCAGACCACGCAGAATAGCAATAGTTTCTTCACTGCTTGGTTCATGCAAGTCAATTTTCTGAAAACGCCGTGACAGGGCACGATCCTTGCTGAACAGATTACGGTATTCCTCGTAGGTGGTTGAACCAATGCAGCGCAGTTCTCCGTTGCCCAGCGCGGGTTTAAGGATGTTGGAAGCATCCAGTGAACCGCCGCTGGTCGCTCCGGCACCAACGATGGTATGAATTTCATCAATAAACAAAATGGCCCGCTCACGCTTCTGCAGAGCACCGACAACAGCCTTTAGACGTTCTTCAAAATCGCCACGGAATTTGGTGCCCGCCAGCAAAGCTCCCATATCAAGGGTAAAGATCTCGCTGTCTTTGAGCAGATCCGGCACGTCCCCCTGCGAGACCCGCAACGCCAGACCTTCGACCATGGCGGTTTTACCAACCCCCGGCTCACCGACAAACAGGGGATTATTCTTACGTCGCCGGCACAACACCAGAATCGCCCGTTCGATCTCTTCGCCACGACCAATGAGGGGATCAATCTTCCCTTGACGGGCGCGCTCGATCAGGTTGATGGTGAAAGCCTCAAGGGGGTCCAGCGGTCGCTGTTTTGGTTTTACCCGTTCCGACGGGGCCCCTTGTGCTGGCCGTTCACTCGGTTTGGGATGACTGGTCGCAGCGGTGCGACCATGTGAGATATGATCGAGCAGATCAACCCGCTCAATCCCCTGATTCTGCAGAAACAAGCAGGCATGGGAGTTCTCCTCCTCGAGAATAGCCGCCAGCAGGTCACCGATCCCGACTTCCGTCTGCCGTGCCGACTGCATGTGCATCACCGTACGCTGCAGCATCCGTTGCAACGCCAAAGTCTGCCGCGGCACGTCTTCGTCCTCAACCCCTTCTGCCAGGTGCTCAAGATGGGCATCAAAAAAATGCTCCAGCTGGTGTTTAAGCTCATCCACGTCGCCACCGCAGGCAAGCAGTATCTGCTGCCCCGCTTCTTCAAACAGCAAGGCATAAAGCACGTGCTCGGTGGTAAGATATTCATGACGACGGCGCTGGGCTTCACGTACCGCGAGGGTAAAGGCGATCTGAACATCCTGACTGAACATAATACCTGCCGTTTCTAAGCGTTGTGCTTTGGCAAAAATTTAAACAACTTAACGGTTACACCATCAAGCTTCTTCGAGGGAACAGCGCAATGGAAAACCGGCCTTACGCGCTTTTAACCGCGCCCGGTCAACCTTGCTTTCAGCAATCGAGTAAGGAAAGGTTCCACAATGTCCCACCCCTTGAAAATGAATGGTCAGCATAATCTTTTCCGCCTCAGTGGCTGATTTGTGAAAAACCTCCTGCAACACCGCAACGACAAAATCCATCGTGGTGTAATCGTCATTGTGCATCAGCACTTTAAACAAAGAGGGAGTCTGCGTTTTTTTTTCGGTGGCGACCCGTGTTCCGGTTTTGTTACCGGTATTGGTTTCTGCGTTTTCCATGGTCTTTGATTCATTCCTGCGATGAATATTTTTGGGCTATCCTAACATAAAACCTTTATCCCGAACAATCGGGGATAAAATCAGGCGGAACGCAAGTTTCTTGTGGATTGGGCAACCCTTTTGCTATTTTACCATCTTCATCGTTGCTTTTGTTGTTACCAAGGAGTTTTTTGTGTCAATAATCCAAAGTCCGGAAGCACTGATTGTCCTGATTTTTCTTGCCGGCTTTTTTTGCGGGGGGCTGCTGGGAGTGACGCTCACTTTCCGGCGCGGTCAGCAACGCCTGACGGACGAGCGTCAGGCCCGTGGAGAAGCACTGCAACGCCTGGCGCGACTTGAAGCGCAGCTGGAAGCAGAGAAAAACAGCACCCTGGAAAAGCTGGATCTACTGGATGAGATCCGCCAACGCTCAGAAAGAAATTTCCGGCAATTATCGGCCCAGGCCCTGGCCGCCAACAACCGCGATTTTCTTGATCTGGCCAAGGCGACCCTGGAACAACACCAGGGGCAGGCGCGCCAGGAACTGGAGCAGCGGCATAGTGCCATCGACCATCTGGTGCAGCCGCTAAAGGAGGCGTTGACCCAGGTTGACGGCAAGATTTCCCAATTGGAGCAGGCCCGTAGCGGTGCCTATGCACGTCTTGATGAGCAGGTCAAAAACTTGCTCGGCAGTCAGCTCAAGCTCGAAACAGAAACCGCTAACCTGGTAAAGGCCCTGCGCACTCCGACAGTTCGTGGCCGCTGGGGGGAGATCCAGCTACGCAAGGTGGTGGAAATGGCAGGGATGCTTGACTACTGCGATTTTCTCGAGCAGGAATCATCCGTTGACGGTCGCGCTCGCCCGGACATGATCGTCAAGCTCCCTAATGCTCGTAATATCGTCATTGATGCCAAAGCACCGCTGATGGCCTACCTCGAAGCGATGGAAGCAGCCGACGAAAACACCCGGAAATTGGCCATGGAACGCCATGCCCGGCATATTCGCAATCACATCCTCAAACTCTCAGGTAAGCAGTACTGGGATCAGTTTCAGCCTACTCCCGAGTTTGTCGTGCTGTTCCTGCCCGGGGAATCCTTCTTCTCGGCGGCCCTGAGCGTCGATCCCGCCCTGATTGAAGCGGGAGTTGAGCGCAAAGTACTGCTGGCCACCCCGACCACCCTGATCGCACTGCTGCGCTCGGTAGCCTATGGTTGGCGTGAAGACAAGCTGACCGCCAACGCTCTGGCCATCAGCCGCCTGGGGCAGGAAATCCACGAACGCCTGGCGACCATGCACCAGCATTTTGAGCAGATGGGCAAGAGCCTGGAAAAAGCCGTCGACAGCTACAATAAAGGAATGGCCTCGCTGGACAGCCGGGTATTGGTCACAGCGCGAAAATTTACCGAATTAGGGGCGGGGAGCAGCAAAGAAATCAACCCGGTGATAGTGGTTGACAAGCGCACCAGAATGCCACAGCCGGCTGAAGAGCATGATAACGCTCAATCTGAGCAAAGGGACTTATCACCAGAAAACGGCGATTAAAATCACTCCGAGGACAAGACGATAGACGACAAAGGGCTGCATGCCGATCCGACGGATAAACGCCATAAAGTAGTGGATACAAGCAAAGGCACTGACAGCCGACAATAAAATTCCGAGGATAATAGTATTCCAGTCAGGCGCCACGGCAGAGCGGAGCAGATCCACCAGTTGCAATCCGCCGGCAAGGAAGATCACCGGAATCGACAGCAAAAACGAAAAACGCGCCGCCGCTTCACGACTTAAACCGAGCAGCAAAGCGGCGGTGATCGTAATTCCCGAGCGCGATGTCCCCGGAAACAGGGCCACGGCCTGGGCACAGCCGATCAGCAACATTCCCAGCCAGGTTAAACTGTAAACATTCAGTTCACCGCGGCGGCACCAGTCAGCCCACCCCAGCAGCAAACCGAAAGCAATCAACCCGACGGCGATCAACAGGGGTGAGCGCAGGTGGACTTCGATAAATCCTTTTAAGCTGATACCCGCCAGCCCCACCGGGATCGTCGCCAGCAGCACCCCCCAGGCCAACCGTGCCGCAGGTGTCACTGTTCTGGTTACCAGGGAGCGACTCCACTCTCGCGCCATCTGCATCAGATCATTGCGGAAATAGATCACCACGGCGAGCAGGGTGCCGGCATGAACAGCGATATCAAACCCCAGCCCCTGGTCTTGCCAGATGGTCAGCACCGGCACCAGAATCAGGTGGGCCGAACTCGAAACAGGGAGAAATTCGGTGATTCCCTGCAACACAGCAAGAACAATGATCTGAAGAATATCCACAGCAAATCCTCTAAATGCCGATTTTTCAGCAAGTAAGACGAAAGAGAAGCCTTGTTTAGCAGCCTGTCGGTCTATCCATAAACCAGCTTGTACGGGATCGGGGTTGCCATGACAAGGGCGACCGTCGCCATAAATGGCGACAGGCGAACGGCCACGGATGGCGCAAAGTCCCTTGGCGTGGCACCCCCGATCCTGTGGTGAGTAGAGACCGTTCTTCTATCCCTTGATCATCCCGCTGTCAACAGAGGAACGCTGGCCACACCTCTGAACAGCGCTCAACATATTGCAAAACCATCAGATATCCTCTATGGTTACGACTATGAGTGTCTATCTTGATTGTGCCTCCACCACCCCTACTGAGCCGTCTGTTGCAAAGATCATGCGGCGGTTTGTTGAACGTGACTACGGCAACGCTGCCAGTCCGATTCACGATTATGGTACCTTTGCGCGCATGGCGGTTGACCATGCTCGTGGCCAGGTAGCCAAACTGGTCAAGGTACGTCGTGACGACGTTATCTTTACCAGCGGTGCCACCGAAGCCAACAATCTCGCCCTTCTTGGCTTGCGCAAGCATGGCCGGCAAACAGGGCGGCGTCATCTGATCTGCAGCACCATTGAACATAAGGCGGTGCTGGAACCACTGGAAGCCCTGTCCCAGTCCGGTTTCGCGATGACCCTGGTGCCCGCAGGCAGTGATGGCCGCATCAGCGTCACTGAACTGCGCAAAGCCCTGCGCCCCGACACTCTGCTGGTTTCTACCATGCAGGTCAACAACGAAACCGGGATCATTCAACCATTGACAGAGATTGCCGAGGTGCTGGCTGACCATTCAGCTTTCTGGCATGTCGATGCCGCCCAGGGGTTCGGTAAAGAGTTCGATAGCATCACCCATCCGCGTATCGATATGATCAGTATCAGCGGCCACAAGATTTACGGTCCGAAAGGGATTGGCGCCCTGATCACCCGCAAGCGCCATGGCGAACCACCCCCGTTAAAACCCTTGATGTATGGCGGCGACCAGGAACAGGGGTTGCGTCCCGGCACCCTGCCGGTCCCGCTGATCGCCGGGCTGGGTGAAGCCGCACGTTGTGCACTGCGCAATCATGCTGAACGTCTGGCCAGGGTCCACAGCATCCGCAATCAAGCCCTCAGTGCTTTAACGCAACTCGACCCGATCATCAACGGCGATCAGACTCACTGCCTCCCCCACGTAATCAACCTTTCCCTGCCGGGCATTCCTTCTGCCACAATCATCCGTGCCCTGGCAAAAACCATCGCCATCTCAAGCACTTCAGCCTGCACCAGCCACACCAGCACCCCCAGCTATGTTCTGCATGCCATGGGGCGCACTGAGGCACAATCGGCCTCGGCGGTGCGACTAAGCTGGTGCCACCTGACTGACGATATTGATTGGGAGGCCGTTGTCACTATCTTGAAGGAATTAAAGACTCAGGCAAAATCTTAAGCCGCTACGCAACCAAGAACAATCAATATCAATTACTCATAAGGAGCAATCGGCAACCCACGCTTGAGCCAGCCGGGGCCGGCGGAGCTGCCAACCATCCCCTCGGTGACATTGTAGACCTGGCTGAAGCCACGCGCCACCAGCAACCGCTGAACCTGGGTCGTACGATTGCCGGTGCGACAGATCAGCGCAATCGGCGCAGCAGTGTCACCACCTACCTGTTCGAGAACCTCACCGACAAAACCGTCCGCGCCACCCGGGTGAACCATATTGACCAGTTTCGCATCCCGGGGGACCCCGGTCTGACGCCACTCTTCCGGGGTGCGGATATCGATCAGGGTCACTTCCCCGGCCACCACAAGACGCTGCGCTTCCGGGGCTGTCAGTTCAAGATCATCAGCAGAACGGTTAGCCATCAGCATATAAATAACTCCCCCGGCGAACAGGACAAGCACCAGCAACCATATTTTCACCGTCATTTCTCCTTCTCTTCAGGATGAATTCATATTTTCTGAAAATCATATTTCCCCACTCCCTGGATCAACAGGTAACTGAGCGGCTCATCGCCAACTACGCTGATCCGGTGCGGGCGACCTGCGCTGATTTCACAGCCTTCGCCCACGCTGAGAGACCTTATCTCCTGCGAATCTGCGAGTTCAACCTTCATCTCCCCCCGCAGGCAAAACATCGTATCGATCACCTCGGTGTGATAATGCCAGGGAACTTCTGCGCCAACATCAAGAAACATCTGCCGCACCCTGACATCTGCCGTCTGAACGATAATTGTGTCTTTATACGCCATTTACCCCACCCACCCTTGGTGAAGACATTTCTACCATGCTATTATTCACCGAATTGGTCATAGAGGCTACCTCTGGTACAATTTTTGTGGAGGGACCACCTTGGCTTCAGCGTCCGTTCTCGACCAGATTCAATCTTGATGCATGGTTGCCGGGGAGGCAAAACATGGATGGCGACAACAAGCGGTCATGGATGACGAAAAGCGTCCCTTGACATAGGATCCGAAGAGCCGGTGCTGAACAGATACAAAAAAATAAAAAAACGCACCCGGCCGGTCAAGTCTGGACATTCTTATATAAATCAAATAGATTCGCCCATCTGACAGTTGTCAGACCAATTCGTTGTCGACGGTTTTTTCGTTCTTTTTTCAGTCCACCGACTTTCCTAACATGATTTAAAGGTTCACAGCATGCAAGCTCTCGTTCTGCTGATCCGCGCTATTTGCCGCTTCAATATTATCCTTGGGCACCTATTTTCCTGGTTTTCCCTGGGAATCGTTCTGGTCTGTTTTACCGTAGTCGTCCTGCGTTATGTTTTTTCCATGGGTTTTATCTGGCTTCAGGATCTGTATGTCTGGCTTAACGCCTTGATGTTTATGGGCATAGCCGGTTTTGCCCTGTTCAATAACTCCCATGTCCGGGTCGACATTTTCTACCGACCGGCCTCACCAAAACGCAAAGCCCTAGTCGACATGTTCGGCAGTCTCTTTTTTATCGGCCCCTTCGTTTATATTCTGTCCACCTGGAGCTGGGCCTATGTGGCCCGATCCTGGCGTTTCATGGAAGGTTCGCCCAATTTTGGCGGGATGCCCGGTCTTTATATCATCAAGAGTTTTATTCTGTTTTTTACCCTGGTCGTTGCCCTGCAAGCCCTGGCCATGTTTCTGCGTGGGATACTGGTCCTGCTGGACAAGGAAAAACTCCTCCCCGAACCTTACCGCTACAAGGAGGAGTCCTGATGGATCCGGTTTTTCTCGGGGAACTACTCTCCCTGTTGATGTTTTTTGCCATCATCGGCGTATTGATGCTCGGCTTTCCGGTAGCCTTTTCACTGGCCGGCACCTCAGTCATCTTTGCCGGTATCGGATACCTGCTCGGGGTCTTCGATCCGTCCAACTTCAACAGTCTGGCCTCCCGCTATGTCGGCGTCATGCTCAATGAGGTTCTTGTGGCAGTGCCCCTGTTTATTTTTATGGGGATGATGCTGGAACGTTCCGGTATTGCCGAAAAACTGCTGATTACCATGGGCCGGATGTTCGGCACCATGCGCGGCGGGCTGGGGTTGTCGGTGATTGTCGTCGGCGCTCTGCTAGCCGCCTCTACCGGCATCGTCGGAGCGACGGTGGTCACCATGGGCCTGCTATCACTGCCCGCCATGCTGCGGGCCGGCTACGATCCGCGTCTGGCCGGCGGCGTGATCTGTGCTTCGGGCACCCTAGGTCAGATTATCCCGCCGTCAACGGTGCTGATCTTTATGGGGGACATGCTCTCCGGCATTAATGCTCAGGTCCAGATGCAGAAAGGCAATTTTGCACCAACACCGGTTTCCGTCGGTGACCTGTTCGCCGGCGCTTTCATACCGGGCCTGCTGTTGATTGCCCTGTACATGGCCTGGATGCTGTATAAAGCTGCCTTTAGTCCACAATCCTGTCCGGCGCTGGTAGTCACCGAACAGGAAAAGAAAGATCTGTGGAAAGATATTCTGTTCAGCCTGGTGCCACCGTTAATGCTGATCTTTGCGGTTCTCGGTTCGATTCTCGGCGGTATCGCCACGCCGACAGAATCGGCATCCGTCGGTGCCGTCGGTGCCATCATTCTCGCTGCCATCCGCCGCCGCCTGTCATTAAAGAGTTTGCGTCAAACGATGCTGGCGACCGCCAACATCACCACCATGATCTTTGTTATTCTGCTCGGAGCTTCGGTCTTTTCGCTGGTTTTTCGGATGATGGGAGGAGATGAGCTGGTTGCCGAGTTTTTGCATAATCTTCCCGGCGGCAAGATGGGGGCTATCCTGTTTGTTATGCTGCTGATGTTCCTGCTCGGTTTTATTCTCGACACCTTTGAAATTATTTTTATCATTCTGCCGATCACAGCGCCGGTCCTGCTGATGATGGATGTCAATCCGATCTGGCTGGGGGTCATGGTGGCGGTGAATCTGCAGACCAGCTTTCTGACACCCCCTTTCGGTTTTTCCCTGTTCTATCTGCGCGGCGTAGCTCCGGGAAGTGTCTCAACCCGGATGATTTATGAAGGAGCGCTGCCCTTTGTCGTACTCCAGATCATTGCCATCAGCATTCTCGTCGTTTTTCCCGGCCTGGTGACCTGGCTGCCGGCGCTGATCTTCGGACGATAATAGATACGGTACGCACCGAATCGAAATCGAAATCGAAACAGATAAAAAATGAAACCCCAAAGGCAAGAACGATTTCGATCCCGATAGCGATTTCGATTGGGACAAAAGCGGCAGAGATAAGAACAGGGGGCAGGGAGTGATCGGAATCGCTCCCTGCCCCCTTGTTTAAGCGATCAATCAGCTGTACTTGATATATTTCTGACGTGCCGCAGCAAAGGCCTGGTCGACGTTCTCTGTACGAGTCTGCAACAGCGTGAGGGATTTAACAAAACTTTCCGCCGTTTCGCGGGTCAGGGCATCACGGTGCTCGCGTAACTCGTTGATAATCGCCATGGCGGCCTTGGCGCCGGCGGCAAGAATCTCTTCCGGGAAGAAACGAATATTGACGCCATGCTGCTCCACCAGGGTTTTGAGAGCAATTGGATCGTTGGCGTAGAAGTCGGATGCGACCTGGTCAAATTCAGCCTGACAGGCAACCTCCACGATCTGTTGCAGATCCTTGGGCAGGGCCGCAAATTTAGACTTGTTGACAACCAGCTCCGTTGCCAGCCCGGGCTCAATAAAGCTGGGCAGGTAGTATTCCTTACAGATCTGATAAAATCCCAGAGCCAGGTCATTGTAGGGACCGACAAATTCAGCCGCATCCAGAGCCCCCGACTGCAGCGCCTGATAGATCTCGCCGGCAGCCATATTAACCACGTTGGCACCCATGCGCTGCCACACCTGTCCACCTAAACCCGGCGTGCGGAAATTGAGCCCCTGGATATCGGCCAGACTTTTGATTTCCTTACGGAACCAGCCGCCGGCCTGGGTACCGGTATCACCAGACAAAAAGCCCTTGACGCCGAACTGATCGTAAACTTTGTCCCAGATTTCCTGCCCGCCCATGTAACGCACCCAGGCTGCCAGTTCACGCGACGTCATGCCGTAGGGCACACCGGTAAAAAAGGAGGTAGCCGGACTCTTGTTCTGCCAATAATAAGCAGCACCATGACTCATTTCCGCCGACCCTTCAATAACCGCATCAAAGGATTGCAATGGTGGAACCAGCTCTCCGGCAGAGTAAACACGGATATTGAGTCGACCACCCGACATGGCGGTAATCCGATCGGCCAGGCGCTGGGCGCCAACCCCCAAACCCGGGAAATTGCGCGGCCAGGTTGTGACCATGCGCCAGTTATAACGCTGTTGGGCAATAGCTGGTGCGGCCACTGTGGTCACCGCGACTCCGGCGCCAACGGCTGCTGTTTTGATAAAATCGCGACGCTTCATAATCGACTTGCCTCCTGATTTCCTGGTTATAGGTAGCGAAAAACGTTCTGTTTTTTCAACTATCCCTTTTAGCCGAATCCGGATCCGCCAGTCAATAGGGGCTCGATCAAAACCATGTTTTATGGAATACTTCTATAATACAACAGATCCTCGGCCATTAGTCGCTCAATCCCCACTTGTCGGGCAGAGGCAAGCAACTGCTCACAAGTGGTGTCATCTACCGGAATGCCGCTGCAACCACGTTTCGAGCGCATCAACGTTTCCGGTTCCCCCGCAACCAGAACCGGCAGTTCCGAATCTTCCGCCGGAGTGCTTTTGACATACTTGACTAGTGCCGTTATTTCCTGCTCCATCCATTGGCAATCAACCAGTCGTTGCGGATCGATGATAATCGTTGCCATGTGATTGATAATCCCTCCCATCCGGGGATTTTCAGGCTGGATGGTTCCGCCGCCGGTCAAGACTCCGGCCAGCAGCTCACAGAAAAAAGCGATCCCGTATCCTTTGTGCTGCCCCAGAGAGGTTATGGCGCCGTAGGGCTCAACAAACATCACCGACGGATCGGTGGTTGGCCGCCCACAGCCGTCGTAGAGGGTCTCTGCAGCAACCTCTTCACCCTTGTTCATCGCCACGCGCATCTTGCCCAGAGCGACTTTACTGGTTGCCATATCAAGCAGAATAGGGGCGTTGCCAGTCGTTGCCGGCATGGCAAAACAGATCGGATTAGTGGAATAGCGAGCCGCAGTACCACGATAAGGAGCAACCAGGGGGCGGTGATCGACCACATTAACAAAATGGAGGGAAACCATACCGGCCGCAATGGCCTGTTCCCCGTAGCTGCCGATGCGTCCCATGTGATGCGCATTACGCAACCCCATGAAAACCAGGCCGTTTTCGCGACAACGCTCGATTGCCACAGCCATGGCCTCCCGAGCCAGGCGCTGACCATAACCGCGGCGACCATCAAAGACCATCATGGCACCATGATCACGTACCGGTTGCATTTCGGCATTGGGAACCAGAGCTCCTTTTTCGATACTGCTCACATAGGTCGGCAGCATGCCAATGCCATGGCTGTCGTGTCCGGCAAGATTGGATTGAACCAGATGATCAGCAACAATTGCTGCCTCGCGACTGCTGCTTCCGGTGGCCACCAAGAGGGCTTCAGCAAATTTGTTCAGTTGTTCCGCGGGAAAGTGCTTCATGAACTGCCTCGTTTTTCTTAAAAAGACTGGGTCGTCAGGTTTTTAACTATGTTCGTTTCCGCTCAGCACGGGATCGGGGCTACCATGACAAGGGCGTCTGTCGGCATGGACGGCGCAAGGTGGGGTCGAATGGTTATAAAACTTCTATCTATCAACGCTTGATGCTTTCACAAAAAGCAGCCGGTTGGATAGCCAAGCTCAAAGCGCCACCTACAAGGCGCGCCATGGCTGAACAATGAGGCGTACTTACCTACGTTGAAGCAGTGAGACGATGACGACTGTTTTCAGACTGGCGCAGCAGTCGGTGAGTTTTTCGACGCCATCAACGCTTGGCAAATTGCCCCGCGCGATCAATCAGATAGCGGGCAATACTGCGCGAAGGCGGCAGGATCGGTAATTGATTCAGGGTGTACCAGTCGGCGGCACAGAGTTCCTGATCGCGCAACTCGATATCGCCACCGGCATAATCGGCGACAAAGCCGCACATCAGTTGACTCGGGAAGGGCCAGGACTGACTGCCCAGATAGCGGATATTGGTAATGCTGATGCCTGTTTCTTCGGCGACTTCGCGCGCCATGGCCTCTTCCAACGATTCGCCAAACTCGACAAAACCCGCCACCAGCCCGTAACGCCCGGTGGCCCACTCCCCTTTGCGGACCAACAATAACTGATCACCGCGCATCACCAGACCAATAACACACGGGTGGATACGCGGGAAGTGATGGGTACCGCACTGCAGACAGAATTTACCCCATTCACCGGTCAGACGCGCCATTCTTCCATCACAGTTACCGCAGAAGCGGCTGGTTTCCTCCCAGTGCAGGATCATCAGACCAATCCCCCCCAGAGATGACAAGGATGCCGGCAAGGTTGGTTCGGTAGCACGCAGATGATGAGGCTCAAGCGCTACCGACAGTTCGATATCGCCTGGTACCTCCACCAGTCGGCAGGGTTTTTCTTGCCACTGCCCCAGATACAGGGCAGTGCCTGCCAATGACGGAACCGGACAGTCGCCGCTGGGGAGCTGCTCAGGCTGTCCCTTCAGGGTGAATAGCCGCAGCCCCTGCAGCAGTACCCAGACGCCATCACCTCCAGGATCCCGATCGGGAGCTGACAACTCAAAACAGCCATCGAGACAGGTGCGATTAAAGGGCAGGGTCGAGATATCCATGGCACAGACAAATTGATTCAGCATCAGACCCTCTTGTTCAAGGCATAACGCAACAGGGCGGTCTGCGTTTTGGCATCAGTAATCTCTCCTGCAGCAATCATCGCTAAAGCAGTCTCCAGATCAACCACCAGTGGCTCGATAAACTCATCCGGTTCAAGAGCGGTTTCAGTCTGCTGAAGACCAGTCGCGACAAAGAGATAAATCCTCTCATCACAAAAACCGATGCTGCTGTAGATGTAACCGAGACTCTCCAGCCCTGCGGCATGATACCCCACCTCTTCCACCAGCTCACGGCGCACGCAGCCTGCCGGATCTTCCCCCGGCTCGAGGCGTCCGGCTGGAATCTCACAGATCGTATCACCGATGGATGGGCGAAACTGACGGATCAATAGCAAACGCCCATCAGCCATCACCGGCAGCACCGCGCAACCGCCCGGATGGCGCAGAAACTCGAAGGTCGATTCGCGCCCGTCGGGCATCCGGTGCAGTTCGCGGGTAATATCAAAAATGCGTCCCTGGTAAAGTATCTCCTGTGTCAATCTGGTCATTGATATGTCCTTGGCAAATGGGTTTTGATGCAATCAGATACTTGTTACTGGAGATGATAACCTACAGCTGTTCGAGAAATATCTGCAAGGCACGATGATCACCACGGTAATGACAGGGCCATTTTTGCTCGTTGCGTTCCACCAGCCAGGTATCAACCAGAAAGGTCTGCATCCCAACCGCTGCCGCCGCCAGGTCATGACTGCTGTCGTTGCCGACCATCAGACAACGCTCGGGTGGCACATTGATCAACGTGGCAATCTCTGCAAAGTACCCGGCCTGGGGTTTGCAGTAACGGCTGTTTTCATAGCTGGTCAGATGACGAAACAAACCCAGATCGAGTTCAGCCCAGGCCATCCGCGCCTCGATCATAAAGCGGGGGAAAACCGGATTGGTTGCCAGCACCAGGGGGATATTGCGACGATGGCAATCGTTGACAATCTGCTGTGCCAGCGGAATCGGGTGAACCAGGTGGTGCAATTCATCAAGATGATGCTCGGCGTAATGCGCAAGGCTCTCTACCAGCAGGGCCTCTGCGATACCCAGTTGTTGTTTGAGCAGAGCAAACAGGCGCTGTTCATTACTGATATGACCATCCCCCTCTTCAGTGATCAACCGGCGAATGGCATCCAGCATCGCACGGGTAAAACGCCGGGGCTTGATCTGGGGCGCGCAATAGGCAGCGAGGCGCTCAACATAACGGGGGATAAAATGTTCCATCTGCACCCGCAGCAAGGTACCATCAAGATCAAACAAAATCGCCTTGATCGGTTGGCTATCCTCTCTTTTCTGCATTTTATGCTCCATCAGGACAAAGCGCTTGCCGGCAACAAGGAAAAGTCTCAGGTTGCTGGTTCTTTTCTTACCACATTCCGGTTTTTATTGGCCATGCCTCCGGTCTATTCTTCTGGCACAACAAAACTTGACTGCACCACAACCGGCAGGCTAAAAGTTTAGCTTCATCGTAACTTTTGAGTAACTTAAAAAAGTTACTTTATGACAAGACGGCGGACTTTACACAACCAGACACGTTGCCGCTCTTAACATGACAGACGGGCTGAATCTTTTAGAGGAACCATGGACGCCTTTAGAGCCGAAGTAAAAGAACTTAAAATTGGACAGACTATCCGCGATCTGCGTCAGATGCGACGGATGACTCTCCAGGATCTCGCCGTCGCAACGGAGTTGTCCAAGCCTCTGTTATCACAGATTGAAAATGATCAGGTGATCCCGCCGTTAGCAACCCTGCTGCGGATTGCAAAAGGATTGAATGTTCCGCTGCAGAAATTTTTTGAAGAGGAAGACAATACCCGCAAATGCCTGGTCGTTAAAGCTGGAGAAGCTGATCGTATGAACCGTCGTCCCAGTCATGGCGGCAAACCACAGCCATATTTTTATCACTCACTGGCCTACGGCAAACAGCATAAGCACATGGAGCCCTTCCTGGTTGAATTCGACCCCGGCCGTACTGAACAGTCGCAGCCGGTACGTCACCCCGGGGAGGAATTTTTCTATATTCTGGAAGGCACGGTTGAACTGCAGCACGGCAACGATACCTACATTCTCGAAGCCGGCGATTCAGTCTATTGGGATTCCAACGAGCCCCACAGCCTCAAAGCTCTGGGGGATAAAATCGCTCGCGGTATTGCGGTACTCTACACTAAAACCTGATCAGCGCTTTCTGCTTCCCGACCGCTGTTTTTTTGTTAGTGTTGAGTAGTATGGTTCGATAAACCTTTTTAGTCCGTTCATTTCTTTGTCTACAGGAGGTGTACCCATGGCAAAAATCGGCGTTATTCTTTCCGGCTGCGGCGTCTACGACGGCAGTGAAATCAACGAAACAGTGATCACCCTGCTCGCCTTGGATCGGGCCGGTGCAGAAGTCCTGATAATGGCTCCCAATGTTGAACAGCAGGTTGTCAATCACCTGACCGGCGAAACAGTAGCCGATGAAAATCGTAACGTTCTCCAAGAGTCCGCGCGGATTGCCCGCGGCAAAGTCACTGATATCGCCAAGGTCACTGTTGATGATTTTGATGCCCTATTTATCCCCGGCGGTTTTGGTGTCGCCAAAAATCTCTGCGACTTTGCCTTTAAAGGCCCTGATTGCAGCGTCAATCCGGATGTCGAGCGGCTGCTTAAAGCCACCGTTGCCGCCGGCAAACCGCTGGCTGCGGTCTGTATTGCCCCAGCGCTGCTGGCGAAGGTCCTTGGCAAGGATCTGCCGGGCGTCAAAGTCACTATCGGCACCGATGAAGGAACTGCTGGAGCGATCAACACCATGGGGGCGACCCATACCAACTGCCCGGTCACTGAATTTATCGTTGACGAGAAAAACCGCATCATTACTTCGCCGGCCTATATGCTCGCCGGGCGCATCAGCGAAGCGGCAGAAGGAATCGAGAAAACCGTCGGCGCACTGATGAACATGCTGCACTGAAAAGTCTTGCTGGCAAAGCAAACAAAACCGGTATTGTAATAATTAGCCGACTCTGCTATCAATCCGGGCTGTAAACCTTTCATCAAACGAGGAGCAATCATCATGCAGAAGTATCGTTGTGTTATCTGTAATTACATTTATGACCCGGAAGTTGGCGATCCTGACAGCGGCATTGAACCCGGAACCGCCTTTGCGGATATCCCGGAAGACTGGATTTGCCCGCTGTGCGGTGTCGACAAGTCAAACTTTGAACCGGCATAACCAGAATCCTGCTCAGATCGGCAAAAAGGTCCGGTGGCGCTAGTGCTGCCGGGCCTTTTCGATTTATCATGGTGGCACGCTCTCATACCCTGCAAATCATAAAATATCGCGTAACTATTCTCTGCTGTCCTTGCGCAGAGCCTTTGGATCCTGTGGCAAGGGTGTTTGTCGCCATGGACGGCGCCAACAAGAGGGCATGGATGACCCAACGGGAAACAATCGCGGCCCTTGACATAGGATCCGAAGATCCGGTGCTGAACAGATACTATATCGCAAAGATTGCGCTGGATTTTGGTGGGGCAACAAGGCATGATCAACGCTGCCCAACCGTAGTTAATCAGCATTGGTCATAACGCAGTTGACGCATCAAAAGACAAGCAAGATGCGACAGATTATGGGTCACAGGGTTCGAGTACGCTGTTGCGACAGTAAGGATACCATGAGCAAAACCGACACAAGTGGCAACTCCGCGGCTCCGGGAAATAAGCCGGATTGGTTGAAGGTTAAATTCCCGGCCGGTGAGAATTATCGCCGCATCGACCAATACCACCGCCTGCAGGGGTTGAATTCCGTTTGCCGCAGCGCCGCCTGTCCCAATCAGGGGGAATGCTGGAACAAGGGCACGGCAACCTTCATGATTCTTGGCAACCTCTGCACCCGTACCTGCTCATTCTGCAATATCAGCAACCGCAGTCCGGACCCCCCTGACCCGCAGGAAGCGCAAAAAGTCGCAGCTGCCATCACTGAACTAAAGCTCAATCACGCCGTTATCACCTCAGTGACCCGCGATGATCTGAGCGACGGTGGTGCCGCCCAATTTGCCACCCTGGTACGCGAAATCAAAAAGCGCAGCCCTCACTGTACCATCGAGCTATTGATCCCTGATCTGCAAGGGGATAAGGAGGCGCTTGCACTGATTTTGCGGGAGCAACCACACATCCTTGGACATAATCTGGAAACCGTACCACGCCTCTATCCCCAGGTACGCCCGGAAGCCGACTACCACCGTTCACTCAATCTTCTGACGCAAGTACGCACTCTGGCCCCAACGGTCATCACCAAGTCGGGTCTGATGCTGGGAATGGGAGAAGAATACGCCGAAGTAATCACTGCACTGCACGATCTGCATGACCATGGCTGCCGGATTGTCACCCTTGGTCAATATCTGGCACCAACCAGGCAGCATCAGCAGCTCAAACGTTATGTGACCCCCGCCGAGTTCGCTGATCTGGCCGCCTACGGCAGACGCCTGGGTTTTGATCATGTCGAAGCCGGCCCTTTGGTGCGATCGTCCTATCATGCTGAAGAACAGTTTAT
The DNA here is from genome assembly GCF_059864205.1 of Pelovirga sp. Lineage (NCBI taxonomy): Bacteria > Pseudomonadati > Thermodesulfobacteriota > Desulfuromonadia > Geobacterales > Geobacteraceae > Pelovirga > Pelovirga sp. The sequence continues at coordinate 13,904 of NZ_JCBCBS010000005.1, read as the reverse complement.
TGCCGGCAAGGCACAAACACATGGATAACTTCACCATCGTTCGGCCGGAACACCTGAATCATCACGGCTACCTGTTTGGCGGGGTCATGCTCAAATGGGTTGATGAAAATGCCTGGTTGGCAGCTTCACGCGACTACCCCGGCTGCAATCTGGTAACCATCGGGATGGCCGCATGTCGGTTCAAGCATCGGGTTAAAAATGGCTCGATTCTACGCTTCAACATGCACAGGAACAATCAGGGAAGAACCTCGGTAACCTATGATGTCAAGGTATATGCCGACGCCCCTGGAGCCTTGGGCGAAGAAGAAGTCTTCAGCACCGCCATTACTTTTGTGCGCCTCGGTGCAGACGGCGAACCTTGCAAACTGACGCAGCCGGAATAAATAATCGACAAAAAAACCGCGAGCCCCATTACAGGGTAAAACGCGGCTTGATTGAACGTTGTGCGACATCGACGACTACGCAGGTCAGGCGGTTACATCCAGATTTAAACCTTTGCCGGTCTGCCCGGCGATTTCTAAACGCTGTTGTTCATTGATTTGCATTTGCTCAGTCTTTTCAGTGGTCTTTGTCAATACGTCAAAACCTGCTTGCGTCTTGTTGTTTGTCATATCCTGATTAACCAAACTTGCTGCGGTACCAATTTCTAACGCCATGGGTTGCTCCTTTCATTCATAAAGCCGGAGTTTACCCTAGCAGAATGGCCCACAGCGGGTCAATGAAATATTTACATCCCCTAATCTGACTCAACCTTTTATCCCTTTTGATTCGGTCGTTATTGCGGCAAATGGTTGACTGCTTTATACTTGTCCGGATTTGACCACATATCAACCGAAACGGTTCACTTTTTTCCTGTTAATGGTGATTAAACAGATGAGCATCATACACAATGTCAGCCCGGAGTGGCTCGAAACCCAGTATCAGCGTTATCAGCAAGACCCATCACAGGTACCCGTTGAATGGCGTTCCTTTTTTATGGGATACGAATTCGCCGGCACACGCGATGCGGCAACTGGCGATAGTCGACCGGCGGCGGTGCAGGCCCTGATTCGCCGCTATCGGGAGCTTGGCCACATGTACGCCTGTGTCGATCCGCTGACCCCCTGCTCGCTGGATCACCCTTTTTTACGCCTGTCCGCTTTCGGTCTTGAGGATGCAGACCTGAAACGTAACTTTTCTGTTGTCGACTTTATTCTCGAACAGGCGCCCCTAAAGGACATTGTTGACATTCTCCAGCAAACCTACTGCCGCACCCTCGGCATCGAGTTTATGCATATTCCGGTTCCTGAAGAACGCAGTTGGTTACAAAAGCGGGTTGAAACCAACAGTAACAAACCAGAGGTTCCGCTGGAGAAAAAACTTTCCATTTACCATGCCCTGCTCAAGGCCACCAGGTTCGAGAGCTTCCTTCACCGTAAATTTGTTGGCCAGAAACGCTTCTCCCTGGAAGGTGGTGAGTCGGTTATTCCCTTGCTTGACCATATTGTGGAGCGTGCGGCGCAAAACTCCATTGAACAGATTGTCATCGGCATGGCTCACCGCGGGCGCCTCAATGTTCTCGCCAACATTTTTGAAAAACCGCTGGAGAACATGTTTGCTGAGTTCGGTGACAACGCCTGCTACCAGATCGTCGGCGAGGGGGATGTCAAATACCACAAGGGCTATACCGCTTACCGCAAAGTAGCCGGCCGCGAAATCCGTATCTCCCTCGCCTCCAACCCCAGCCACCTGGAAGCGGTTAATCCTGTTGTTGAAGGCAAGGCCCGGGCCCGTCAAGATCGCCACCCCAAAGACGGCCGCCGCCATATCATGCCCTTGCTGATCCATGGAGATGCCGCCTTTGCCGGTCAGGGGATGGTCACCGAAACCCTCAATCTATCGCAACTCGATGGTTACAAAACCGGCGGCACCCTCCATCTGGTCATCAACAACCAGATTGGCTTTACCACGGCACCAACCGATTCACGCTCAACCATCTATGCCACCGACGTTGCCAAAATGCTCAATGTGCCGATTTTCCACGTCCATGGTGATGATCCCGAAGCGCTGATTCAGGCTGCCAATATCGCCCTTGATTATCGTCAACGCTACCGCAGGGATGTCGTCATTGAGATAATCTGCTATCGTCGCCACGGCCACAATGAAGGCGACGAGCCCTTTTTCACCCAGCCGTTGATGTACGAAAAAATTCGCAATCATCCACCGACGGTCGAAATATATAAAAACCAGCTGCTCATGGAAGGGGTCAGCGAGGACAAGCTTGACCAGATCAGCACGGCGGTTGACAATCGCCTTGAGGAAGCCTTGGAGCGCCAGGTGTGCGGCCTCCACGAAATCTTCCTTAAGCAGTGGTCACACATCTCCCGCAATTTCAGCTTTGACCGGGTAGAGACCGGGGTAGCCCGGCAGACACTGATTGATCTGAGCAGTCGACTGACAACCATTCCTGCTGATTTTTCAGCCCACCGTAAAATCAGTGCGCTGCTAAAAAAACGCCATGCCTTAATCACTGAAGACAAAGGGATGGACTGGGGGACTGTCGAAGCCCTGGCCTTTGCCAGTCTGGTTCACGAAAGCACTTCGATCCGGTTGTCGGGTCAGGACTCACGCCGTGGCACTTTTAACCATCGTCATGCGACCCTCTACGATACTAAGGCAGCGGTTAAGTATACGCCTCTGGCAGAAATCGCCGAAAAAGCCGGGGCCCGTTTTGACGCGTACAATAGTCTGCTGTCGGAAGCTGCCGTGCTCGGCTTCGATTACGGCTACTCGGTTGAAACCCCCGACGACCTGACTATCTGGGAGGCCCAGTTCGGTGATTTTGCCAACGGTGCCCAGGTTATTATCGACCAGTTTATCGCCAGCAGCCTGGCCAAATGGGATCGCCCCACCGGCATCACCCTGTTTTTACCTCACGGGTACGAAGGGCAAGGTCCGGAACACTCGAGCGCGCGCATCGAGCGCTTTTTACAACTCTGTGCCGACAACAACATGATCATTGCCAACCCCAGTACACCGGCACAACTGTTCCACCTGCTCCGTCGCCAGGCACGTCACCGCTACCGCCGTCCCCTGATTATTTTTACCCCCAAGGCACTGTTGCGGCACCCGGCCTGCGTATCTTATCCGGCTGATCTGGAAACTGGCCATTTTGCCGAAGTACTGCCGGATCCGCAACCGCTCAAAAAATGCCGCCGGGTCCTGTTATGTTCAGGAAAAATCTACTATGAACTGGCTGAGCGCCGGGACGAAGGCAAGCACAAGGATGTTGCCATCGTCCGCATTGAACAGCTCTTTCCCTTACATACTGAGCTGCTGCAGGAGATTCTCAGCACCTACCCGAACAAGGCTGAATATTACTGGGTTCAGGAAGAAATCGCCAACGCCGGTGGCTGGGATCATCTGCGGCCACGTCTGCGGGAGCTCATCGGCAAGGACCCAATCTATGTCGGGCGCAAACCCTCTGCCAGCACTGCCGTCGGTTCGCATCGAATCCACAAGGAAGAACAGGACCAGATTCTTTTCAATGCCTTTGCAGCCCCAAAATAGAGGTTAATTTATGGAAATCAAGGTACCCCAGGTTGGCGAGTCAATCGTCGAAGCTGAAATTGCTGAATGGCTCAAAAAAGACGGTGACTACGTAGAAAAAGATGACCTGCTGTTAGAACTCGAAACCGAGAAGGTCAATGTTGAACTGAACGCCGAAGCCTCCGGAAAGTTGACCATCCTTGCTCAAAATGGTGAAACGGTGAAAATTGGTGCAGTCATTGGACGTATCGACACATCCGCCGAAAAAACCGGCAGCGCCGAAGATGCGGCCAAAGACAAGGATAAAGACAAACCTCAGCAAGAGGAACAGACCACCAGCAAAGAGACCTCTGGAGGCATAGAAAAGGATAGTACAAACAACCAGCAGGACGAGGCTAAAAGCAGCGAAAAACCGATGAACCCGGCGGTACCGAAAATAGCTGCTGAACGCGGCATCGATCCACAGCAGCTCAAAGGCAGTGGCCGCGACGGACGGGTTCTGGTTGATGACATTCCGGCCGAGGCCGAGCAGAAAGATCAATCGGAAGATCCGCAAAAACCAGCAGATACCGAGATCCAACCGGCAACCAAACCAGGCGCTGACCGCACCGAGCGAACTGAGCGCGTAGCAATGACACGCATTCGCCGCAAGATTGCTGAACACCTGCTCAAAGCTACGCAGGAAACCGCCATGCTGACGACCTTCAACGATGCCGACATGAGCCGGGTGATCGCCCTGCGCACCCGCTACAAAGAGGCCTTCCTGAAAAAGTATGATGTCCCTTTGGGCTTCATGTCATTTTTTGTCAAAGCCTGCGCCGAAGCCCTGAAAATTTATCCGGAAGTCAATGCCAGCATCGATGGCAGCGATATTCTCTACCACCACTATCGCGACATCGGTGTGGCCGTCGGCAGCAAGCGCGGCCTGGTGGTGCCGGTGATTCGCGACGCCGATCACCTCAGGTTTGATGAAATCGAAACCACCATCCGCGATCTAGCCGCCCGTGCTGACAGCGGCAAGCTGAGCCTGGACGAGCTGGAAGGAGGGACCTTCACCATCTCCAACGGCGGTATTTACGGCTCGGTGCTCTCCACGCCCCTGCTTAACCCGCCACAGAGTGCCATCCTCGGCATGCACGCGATCCAGGAGCGTGCGGTGGTACGTGACGGCGAGATCGTCATCTGTCCGATCATGAACCTGGCGCTCAGTTATGATCATCGCATCATTGACGGACAACAGGCGGTGAGCTTTTTAAAACAGGTTAAAACCTACATCGAAGCACCGGAAACCTTGCTGCTGAAGCTATAATGCGCTACGTCCCTCTTCAAACTTACGGGTTAAGGAGTTTAATTATCCATGTCTGATACACATTATGATCTGATCGTTATCGGCGCCGGCCCAGGCGGTTACGTCGCCGCCATCCGTGCCGCACAGTTGGGCTTTAACGTTGCCCTGGTGGAAAAACGTGACACTCTGGGTGGGGTTTGCCTTAATGAAGGATGTATTCCGAGCAAGGCGTTGCTTGAATCGAGTGAACATTTTGCCCGCACCCGTCACGAACTGGCAGAACACGGTGTCGATGTCGGTGAGGTCAAACTGAACTTGAAACAGATGATGACCCGCAAAGAGGAGATCGTCAGCAAGCTGACCGGCGGCATTGCCGGGCTGATGAAAAAAAACAAAATCAAGGTTTATCAGGGGGCGGCCAAACTGTTGCCTAAAGATGGCGATACCTGCCGGGTGACCATCCGGGCGGACAAGGAACAGGAACTTAGCGCCAAAAGGATCCTGCTCGCCACCGGCAGTGAAGCCATTGAACTGAAGCACCTCCCGTTTGATGGCGATAAAATCATCAACGCCCGTGATGCCCTGAGCCTGACGGACGTACCAAAGCGCCTGCTGGTAGTCGGAGGTGGCGTGATCGGCCTGGAGATGGGCTCGGTCTGGAGTCGCCTCGGCGCCCAGGTCACGGTGGTGGAAATGCTGCCCCAGATTCTGCCGCAAACCGACCCCCAAATCGCTCAAACCCTGCAGCGCAGTTTAAAAAAACAGGGGCTTGACATCCGTCTGAAGACCCGTCTGGATAACATTGCTGTGGCTGACAAAGAGATTACCGCTACCTTGAATGCTGATGACAAACTGGAAGAGGTCATCTGCGACAAAATCCTGGTCGCCGCTGGGCGCCGCGCTCGTACCGATGACTTGAATCTGGAAGTGGTCGATTTGCAGCCCAACAAGGCCGGGCAGCTTGATATTGATGAAAACTTCCAAACGACAACACCAGGCATTTATGCCATTGGGGATCTGGTCGCAGGCCCAATGCTGGCCCATAAAGCCAGTGATGAAGGGGTCGTCTTTGCCGAACGTCTGGCGGGTCAGGCGGCAACCATCAACTATCCGGGCATCCCTGCCGTCACCTACACCTGGCCGGAGGTGGCGTCGGTCGGCCATACCGAGGAGCAACTCAAGAACAAGGGGATCGCGTTCAACGCCGGCAAATTCTTCTTCAGCGCCAATGGCCGTGCCCTGTGCAGCGGCATGAGCGATGGTTTCATCAAGGTCCTGGCCACCCCTGACAGCGGACGGATTCTTGGCGTCCACATTGTCGGGCCCCACGCCTCGGAACTGATTGCCCCGGCGGCAACCGTCTATTCCTTTGGCGGCAGCATCCATGATCTGGCCGTTACCTCATTTGCTCATCCAACCCTGTCGGAAACGTTTAAAGAGGCCGCACTGGCCGTTAACAAAGAAGCTATTCATGCCTGATAGAAATCCATGGCAATACTGCTCTGTTAACCACCAAATGAAAACACCAACTGCACCTGATAAAGGATCAAGCATTGAAATCGTTTAAAAAACTGTTACTTGTCGTCGTACTGATCGCCCTGATCATCGCCGCTATCGCCTATTTTCGTGACACCGCTCCACCCCAGGTTGCTCTGACTCCGGCCAGCGGACCGGTCTCGCCGGCGACGCCCTTAAACCTGCTGGTCCGTGATGAAGGCACAGGACTTAAAGAGGTCGATGTTTATCTGGTCCAGGGAGAGCTGCGTGTTTCGTTAAGTCGCCAGGAGTTTCCAGCGCCACGGGAACAGGAGACCATCGAGCTGAGCCTGGAAGGTCTGCGCCTGCGCGAAGGAGCTTTCACCATCGAAGTCACGGCCACCGATCAAGCCATCTACCGCTTAGGTAAAGGCAACACAGCACAAGAAGTATTTGAACTGATCTATGACTCCCGCCCACCGGCAATCTCGGTGATCAGTCGTGCCCACAATTTTACCCGTGGTGGTGCCGGGCTGGTGACCTATTCCCTGGATGAGCCCGTCAAACGCACCGGGATTGTCTTCGGCGAGCACTTCTTCCCGGCGTTTCAACAGCCATCAGGCATGTATGTCAGTGCTGTGACCTTCCCCTACCATCTGGATCCCAAGGAATTCGTTCCACGGATAGTCGCTGTCGACCTCGCTGACAATGAACGCCAGGCCGGCATTTATTACCGTGCCAACAACCAGCAATTTCGCCAGCGTCAGATTAACATCAGCGACAGTTTTCTCGACATGACCCTGCCTGAATTTACCCATCAGGTACCAAAATTCGATACCCCACTGGAGACATTTCTCTACATCAACCAACAGATCCGCAAAGAAAATCGTGCCGCAGTAGCTGCCCTGGCGGCAGAAACTGCCGGCGAGCCGTTATGGGAAGGGGTCTTCCTGCGCCAACCAAGAGCGGCGCCACTGGCGCTTTTTGCCGATCACCGCACCTATTTATATAAAGGCAAAGAGATCGACCGCACCGTTCACCTCGGCTATGACCTGGCGTCGATTGCTCAGGATGACATTGTTGCCGCTAACACCGGGAAGGTTGTCTTCAGTGATTTTCTCGGCATCTACGGACTCTGTATCGTCATTGATCACGGCATCGGCATCCAGACCCTTTATGCCCACTTGAGTCAGAGTCAGGTTGAGGTTGGTCAGCAGGTGCGTCGTGGCGACGTCATTGGCCGCAGCGGCGTGACCGGCCTGGCCGGGGGGGATCATCTACATTTTGAAGTTCTGGTTAACGGCATTCCGGTACAGCCGATTGAGTGGTGGGATGCCAACTGGCAGCACAACAACATCGACAGTAAACTGCAAGTGGAATAATTGTTTTGCCGGCTCTTGCGGCCAGTTTGACTTGCAACAGCGGCTGCTGTGGTAATTTTTCCCCTTTTCTCTCATGTGTTAGAAGGATGATCCGATGAAAAAAACAATGGTAATGGCACTGGTTATACTCCTGTGCGGATTTGCTGGACAGGTTCTGGCACAGGACAAGCAAATCAAGGCAGGCTTCGTCTATGTTGGTCCCGTTGGTGATGCCGGCTGGACCTATGCCCACGACCTCGGCCGACTGGAGATGGAGAAACTCCCCTTTGTCGAGCCCTCTACCTATATCGAGTCGGTTCCCGAAGGGGCTGAATCGGCCCGGGTCATTAACGGCCTCGTTCGACGCGGCCATAATCTGATATTGACGACAAGTTTCGGCTACATGGATGCCACTATCGATGTTGCCAAGCGCAACAAAGATGTGATCTTCATGCATTGTTCGGGCTACAAAACCGCCGAGAATGTCGGCACCTACTTCGGACGCATGTACGAGCCACGTTACCTCTCCGGCATCATCGCCGGTAAAATGACAACCAAAAACATCATCGGCTATGTCGCCGCCTTCCCGATTCCGGAAGTTATCCGCGGCATCAATGCCTTCACCCTCGGGGTTCGCAGCGTTAATCCCGAAGCTCAGGTCCGGGTTGTCTGGACCCAGACCTGGTTTGATCCGGGGGTCGAGCGGGATGCCGCCGACAGCCTGCTGGATGTCGGTGCCGATGTCCTCGCCATGCATCAGGATGCTCCGGCAACCCTGCAGGCCGCTGAAGCTCGTGGCGCCTACGTCATCGGCTACAACAGTGACATGCGCCACTTTGCTCCCAACGCCTTTTTGACGGCGCCGGTCTGGAACTGGGGGGCTCTTTATACCCAATTAGCTGAAGCAGTGCATAACGGCACCTGGAAATCGGAACAGATCTGGTGGGGGGTTAAGGACGGCCTTGTGGGTCTGGCCGATATCCATGCCAAGGTTCCTGACGACGTTAAAGCGCTGGTGCAGGAGCGCACCGCAGCCATTGTCGCCGGCACCCTTCATCCCTTCACCGGGCCGTTGAAAGATCGCGATGGTAACCAGGTCCTTGGCGCAGGCGAGACCATGAGCGATGGTGAGATGCTGAGCATGAACTTCTTTGTCGAAGGTGTTCAGGGGACTCTTAGCAAATAAATCGACCTCCTACGACGGCACGCCCGGTAACGGGCGTGCCGATTCTTTATGCCAGAACTGCTGCAGATCCAGAATATCAGAAAAACCTTTCCCGGCGTTGTTGCTCTTGACGATGTCTCCTTTACTGTTGCGCCTGGCGAAATCCACACCCTACTGGGCGAAAACGGCGCCGGTAAGAGCACCCTGATGAATGTCCTGACCGGGCTTTACCATCCTGACTCCGGACACATGCAGCTGGCCGGCGAGCCAGTCCATTTCACCAGTCCCCGTGATTCCCTGTCACGCGGTATCGGCATGGTCCATCAACACTTCATGCTGGTTCCGGCGCATAGCGTCTTTGAAAATATTCTTCTCGCTCTGGATAGGGTTCCCCAGTTCTATGACCGCAAGCACTATCAACAGAAAATGCAGAAACTGATCGACACTTTTGAACTCGATCTTGATCTGGATGCCGAAGTGTGGAAGCTATCCATCGGCGCCCAGCAATGGATTGAGTTGATCAAGCTGTTGCTGCGCGATTGTCGTTTGCTGATCCTCGATGAACCGACAGCGGTTCTCACTCCCCAGGAAACCGACCGCCTGTTCAAGGTGCTGCGCCTGTTACAACAACAGGGGAAAAGTATCATCTTTATTTCCCACAAGATGCGTGAGGTCATGGAGATTTCCGACCGGGTGACGATACTGAAAAAAGGGAGCAGCATCGCCACCCTGAAGAGGGCTGAGTTCAATGCTGACATCCTGGCAAGGCTGATGATCGGTCAGGATCGCATCCCCGAGTGGCAAAAGAACCTGCAGATGTCGGAAAAAATCGTCCTTGATATAAGAAACCTCTCAGTGCGCAATGATCGTGGTCTGGCAGATCTTGATGATTTCAGCCTGCAGCTAAAAGAAGGTGAAATCCTCGGTATTGCCGGGGTCGCCGGCAACGGCCAGAAAGCTCTGGCTGAGGCGCTGACCGGGCTTAAGGAAATAAACAAGGGAAAGATTTTCGCCGGTGATATGGATATGACCCACAGTACTGCCCGCGCCTCTTATATTTCCGGTATTGCCCACATTCCGGAAGACCGTAAAAGCATCGGCATCGCCCCCGATCTCGATGTTGCCGACAATCTGATCATGAAGAGTTTTAAAAATTCCCTTTTTCGGCGTGGGGTTTTCCAGAATCGCCGTGCCATTCGCCGCAATGCTGAAGAAAAAGTATCACGCTTTGCGATCAAAGCCGGTCCCGAAGGATCACCGGTACGCTATCTCTCCGGTGGTAATATTCAAAAGGTCATCATTGCCCGGGAACTGTCCGAACAACCACGGGTGCTGGTAGCCCTTTACCCCACCCGCGGTCTGGATATCGGCAGTGCCGAGTATATTCACAAGGTCATTGTCGATGGTGCCGGACGGGGCATGAGCACGATACTGATCGCCGAAGATTTGGACGAACTGCTCAAACTCAGCGACCGCATTGCCGTGATGTTTCGCGGCAGATTGATCGGCTATGCCGATCCACGCCGGACCAGCCGCGAAGAGATCGGTCTGATGATGAGCGGTGAACAGCGGGAACAGCCCTGATGAAACTCGTCATTGAACGGCGCGACACCTCATCTGCCCTGCTCCACTTTAGCGCCCCGATGGTCTCTATCGTGGTCGCCCTGCTGTTTGCCGGAGGGCTGATTCTGGCCGCCGGCATCAACCCTTTAGATGCCTATCGCGAAATCCTTTATGAGGCAGTCGGTTCAACCTACGGTCTCTCTGAAACCCTGGTCAAAGCAACCCCCTTGATCTTTGCCGGACTCGGTGTCAGCCTGGCTTTTCGTATGCAGATCTGGAACATTGGCGCCGAAGGACAGATCTACATGGGGGCGATGGGAGCGACATGGGTGGCCCTCTTCTCAGGGCTGGAGAATCATTGGCTGCTGATGATCACCATGTTCTGTGCGGCCTTTATCTGTGGTGGTCTCTGGGCCGGGGTTGCCGGCGTGCTGCGCGCCCGCTGGCGGGTCAACGAAGTCATCGTCACCCTGATGATGAACTATATCGCCATTTTATTTGTCAATTATCTTATTTACGGTCCCTGGCGTGATCCACAAGGGTTTAATTTCCCCCTGACTGCCCAGTTCTCTGAGGCAGCCCGTTTCGCCAATTTTTTTGATACCCGGCTTCATAGCGGATTTTTTCTTGCCTTGTTCTGTGCGCTGTTGCTCTATCTGTTAATGGAACGCACCGTCTGGGGCTATCAGATCAAGGTCATCGGCAGCAATCCGCAGGCCGCCCGTTATGCCGGGATGCGCACCGGCGTCGCCATCTTTGCCGTGCTTTTTCTCAGCGGTGCGATTGCCGGAGTTGCCGGCTTAAGTGAAGTTGCCGGCCTTCAGTATCGTCTTCAGCACGGTATCTCATCCGGTTACGGTTATACCGCAATTATTGTCGCCTGGCTCGCCCGACGCAGCGCCCTGGGCGTCATCATTGTCTCCTTATTGATGGGTATCCTGCTGGTCGGTGGTGACAGCCTGCAGATGCTGTGGCAGTTGCCTATTGCCTTTGTCTATGCTTTCCAGGGATTGATCCTGTTTTTCCTGCTCGGGTCCGATTTTTTCATCCAGTATCGAGTCAAGCTGATCAAAGGAGCACAAGGTGGTTGAAATTCTGCTTGATGCAACCGTGCGCGCGGGCACCCCGATTCTGTTCGCGACCCTGGGTGCGATCCTGAATGAACGGGCAGGTATTATCAATCTGGGCATTGAAGGATTGATGCTGATCGGTGCCCTGGCTGGTTTTGCCGGCACCTTCTATTCAGGTTCGCCATTGATCGGTATCCTGGCGGCATTTGCTGTCACCTTTGTCGCCGGAAGCATTCATGCGCTGATTACCGTACAGCTGCGCGGTAATCAAATCGTCAGCGGACTGGCTCTAACCATGTTCGGTATCGGGGTCACTGCCCTGTTCGGCCGCGGGATGGTCGGTCAAACCATCGGCGGCCTTGAACGCCTGCCGCTTCCCGGATTGTCCCAGCTACCCATTATCGGTCGTCCTTTTTTTCAGCAGGATCTGCTCATTTACACCAGCTTTGTCCTGGTGTTTGTGCTCTGGTTTTTTCTTTATCGCACCCGTACGGGTCTTGCCCTGCGGACGGTCGGTGAGAATCCGGCGGCGGCCGACACCTGTGGTATCTCGGTCAGTCTGTATCGCTTTTTTGCCGTCACCACCGGCGCCGGTCTGGTAGGCATCGGTGGTGCCTACTTAAGCCTGGCAATGACTCCTATGTGGATTGAAAACATGTCTGCCGGACGCGGCTGGATCGCCGTCGCCCTGGTGATTTTTTCCGGCTGGTCAAGCGGTAAAGCCATGTTCGGCGCCTATCTGTTCGGTGGAATCACCGCCATGCAGCTGCGTTTCCAGGCAATAGGCACTGACATCAGTACCCATATCCTGCAGATGCTCCCCTATGTTTTTACTATCCTTGTCCTGGTAGTATCAACCATCCGTCTGCAGAAAGGGTCCAGCCAACAACCCCAGGGGCTCGGTTTGCCCTATGATCGAGAGGATCGCAAATGACAGTTACCCAGGAGCTACTTGAACGTTTTCGTCGGGAAGGCACGATTCAGGGGGATGTCGTCAAGGTCGACAGTTTTCTCAACCACATGGTTGATCCATTATTGATGGAGAAGATCGGCCAGGATCTGGCTGCACGCTTTGCCAACCAGCAGATTGACAAGATCATCACTGCTGAAAGCAGTGGCATCATGATCGCCCAAGCGGTTGCCACCGCAATGAAAATTCCCTTTATCTTTGCCAAGAAAAAACGTTCCATCACCATGAAAAAGTTCTATACCGCCAGCAGTTATTCCTTTACCAAGCAGGAAGCGACAACCCTTTACGTTTCCCACGAGGTGTTGCAACCCGGCGAGAAGGTTCTGTTTATCGATGACTTTTTCGCCAAGGGAACAACCCTTAAGGCCCTCTCCGAAATCATCCGCCAGGCACGGGCCGAGCTGGTTGGCTGCGCGGTCATTGTCAACAAGTCAAAACGTGAGGATATCCTGTCGGTTCTTCATCTGGATGAATTGAAGGCGCTGTAACAATCCTGAAGGGTCTAAAGTTCTGCTAACGGTTCGCAATAAGCGCTGGCGAAGTGAAGGCACGGCCTACTACCGCAATTTGATTTTGTTTTTTGGGGAAGCACCTAGCCCCTTTCCATCCGCTTGATTGCATTGTTAGGGCCTCTCTGCTATTGTGTACGGTAATGCCGTACCGAAATGGAGGTTTTCTATGGATACTGTGAGTGTCAACAAGTTCCGGGACAATTTAAAAAACTTTGTAGAGCAAGTTACTCACCAGCATGTGCCGCTGAAAGTCACTCGCCGAAGTGGTGAGGACTTTGTGATCATTGGCGCGGATGACTGGGAACGCGAGCAAGAAACCCTTTATGTTCTGCAAAACACCAGCCTTATGAAACAAATAGCCGAATCAACTCGGACACATAGCGAGCGTTCTGGGTACACACCAACGACAGGGGAAACAAATGAGATCCTTGGTGTTTGAGGGTAACACTTGGGCCACCTATGAAGAACTTAGAGCGAAAGATAAACGTATTCATAAGGCCCTATGCACCATTTTGAAAGAAATGCTCAGAGGTGACCCTGCTACCGGAACGGGGAAACCTGAAGCTCTTCGACACAACCTTACCGGCTTTTGGTCACGCAGGCTAAGTCAAAAAGATCGGGTTGTTTACAAATACGACGATAAATACATTTATATTTTTGCAATCGGCGGACATTACGATCAATTGTGAGTCTTAACGGTTTGAGATAAGCGGCGGCGACGCGACGTGAGCGTTGCCACCACAATGGGTTTTTCAATGTTGCACAGCTGTCAATTTTTGCCGGGGAAAATCTGGGCGCAATGAATTGCGCCCCTTGTACTTGACCCTCTTTCCCATTTGTGACGCAGCGGTCAGGAAGATGATGGCATGACGATACAGGGCGGCAACTGTTTGAGGCGATAGCCGAGTTTTGCCGACCCGTCATGCCGTCGGCTTGCTGACCGGCATCCGCGTCAGCGGACCAGGAGCATG
>NZ_JCBCBS010000002.1:0-34399 GCF_059864205.1 Pelovirga sp. | reverse complement strand
AGGGACAGGCGATGATCAGCACCGAAACGGCCACGACGATGGCGTAGGCCATGGCCGGTGCGGGACCGAAGGAGGCCCAGATGCCGAAAGCGAACAGGGCGATCAGTACTACCGCAGGCACAAAATAGCCCGCGACCCGGTCGACCAGGTTCTGAATGGGTGCCCGGCTACGTTGGGCCTCGGCGACCATTTTCACGATTCGCGCGAGCATGGTTTCCTCGCCCACCGCCTGCGCGCGCATGACAAAACTGCCGGTCTGATTGACCGTGGCGCCGATGACCTTGTCGTCCTTGCCCTTTTTTACCGGGATCGGCTCGCCGGTGAGCATGGATTCATCAATCGTGCTTTTTCCCTCAATAATGACGCCGTCGAGGGGAATCTTTTCGCCGGGGCGCACGCGCAAGTGGTCGCCCTTGACAATGGCGTCGATCGCCACTTCCTCCTCAGCGCCGTCATCCTTGATTCGATGTGCGGTCTTGGCTGCGAGGTTGAGTAGACTCTGGATGGCTTGGCCGGTTTGCCGCCGGGCGCGGGCTTCGAGCCACTGCCCGAGCAGGACGAGGGTCGTGATGACCGCTGCAGCCTCGAAATACAACGCGACTTCCCCATGGATGCGGAAGGATGTCGGGAAGAGTTCCGGGAACAATACCGCGACGATGCTGTATGCATAGGCCGCACCGACACCCAGCATGATCAGGGTGAACATGTTCAGGCTGCGGTTGACGATGGAACGCCAACCCCTGGTGAAAAACATGGCGCCCGCCCATAGAATGACTGGTGTCGCCAGGATCAGTTCCAGCCATCCCTGGGTTTTTGGCGCGATGATCTCATTGAAGGAGAGCCCGGGAATCATGCTGTTAAAAGCGAGGAACATAATCGGCAGGGTCAGCAGCCCGGCGACCAGGGTTTTGCGCTTCAAGCTCCGAATCGCCGCTTCTTCCTCTTCATCGGTATCGGCGGACGCGGTCATCGGCTCCAGGTCCATGCCGCACTTGGGGCAGCTACCCGGTCCCTGCTGCACAATTTCGGGGTGCATCGGACAGGTATATTCCCGCGTCGCCGCCGCCGAGTCGTTTGTCTTCGGCTGTGGATGGAGGTAGGCGTCAGGGTCGGCCACGAATTTTTCCAGACACTTGCTGGAGCAAAACAGATACTCTGTCCCTTCGTGGCTATGGGAGCCGGCGTTTTTCTCTTTACTTACGGTCATGCCGCAGACCGGATCTCGCATGATGTACACCTAACCTTTCGCTAGAAAGTTATTGGAACAGGCTTTCAGGATTATCGGTACCGCCGTCTGTCCGGGCTTGCTTCAATTGTTCGGCGGTCAACACCTTGCGGGCATCGCTCAGCGCCTGCAAGTGACGGATCTGCATGTCGCCTTCAAGATTTTGTGCCTTGCGAATGAGCGGCTCCGCGTCCTTTAACGTCCAGGTTTCGCCGGCGATCAATTCCGCCAACTCCAGCCGGACGATGTGCGCTTCGGCAGCGTTGCGGATGTTGTCCTTGCGGCCTTCCACATGAATCGCTTTGAGCTTGCTTACCTGATCTGCGGAGAGCCCGAGTTCATCAGCACGGTCGAGATAGAACATATGTCCCATGCCTTGCGCCATCATGCCCATTTGTCCTCCGTGCATCATGCTGTGCCTGCCGTCTCCACCCATCATTCCGGACATGCCGGCGCCCATCATGCCACCCGTCCCCTTGCCACCCATCATGCCCATCATCTGGGACTTGGAGCCGGAAGCTGAATCAGCCATGCAGGGCATCTGATTCATCTTCGCCGCTTGCGTCATCATCATTTTCTCGGAGGACGTCGGTGCGGCAGTTTGTTCGCCGCCGGGGTGATGTGCTTCATGGTCGCTGGCGGCAAAGCCGGTGAGGACTGTTGCCCCCAGAAATAGACCGATGAGAACTGTGGTACATAATACTCTGTTCATGGTGATCTCCTTTTGCTTGTAAAAAGTGACGAGGCTTATCTGTGCTTTCCAAAAAAGAAAGCAACGTTAATTGTATTTCTTATGATCGGTTTTGCTTGATTTGACTTCCTGTTTTTGTTCTTTTTGGCGATGGCTACCGCAGCATCCACCTTTGCGCATCATCATGAAAAAGAGGGCACCAATGACCAGGAACCAGAGAATGTTTGTCCATGTTGCGTCCATAAAATTACCTCAATTGTTGTTAGTGATGACACTCATGGCCGTCATCTTCAGCCAATGCGATCAGGATCGGGCATCCGACTACCGAACCATGCCCATCACAGCTCTCGTCCAATTGCTCTAGAGCTTTCAGCATTCGACTTAGATCCTGAATTTTGCTCTTAATGTCTGCGATTTTGCCCTTCGCTTTTTTCTTGACGTCGGCCTTGGAAGCCGACGGATCATGACTCAGATCCAGAAGATCCTGGATATCACCCAATGAAAACCCAAGTTTCTGCGCTTTTTTTATAAACCTGAGACGACTCGCTGCCTCCAGGGGGTAGAGCCGATAATTGGATTCGGTTCGCGCCGGTTTGGCGAGTAAGCCCTGCCGTTCGTAAAATCTTATGCTGTCAATGCTGACGTCTGCTTGCTTTGAAAGCTTGCCTATGGTCAGAGAGTGAGGCATTTGGTTTCTCCCGAAGTTGTTAGTCTGTGGTATTTGTCTTCTTTGTTGGTTCAAGCCTAAACCCTTGACCATAGACCAGAGTCAAGAGAAAAAGCGCGGCGGTTTGTTTTTTTGTGACACCGTTGAATCTTCTACAATTTCAGCTCTGGTCAGGCTCTTTGTCTGCAGCTTGCTCCTGATTTCACAGCTCTGTTGGACCTAACGGCCCCGACCCTGTCTGATATGTTCATTGGTCACCAGGTTGTCAGCGCATGAACTATACCAATCCCAAAACAAATTACTAAACGTAAGAAAATATTCAGGTATTTTAAGTTGCGATTAGAGATGCTGCCAGCGGGGTGGCAATGCAAATTGCGGACTATTCCACGATTCACTGTAGAATAGTCCGCAAAATCCCATCCAGTTTTTCAGTCAAAATTTCTAAGTCTTTAAAAAAAGGAGTATTTCTTTTGGTACGAAAGTTGTGTAGCCTCTCCGGCAGTGATCGGTTTCAGTCGAGCCTGACAATATCGGTTGGACATTGGTACCAGAAACAGTTCATTTGGATTTGTAGCAATATGGTGTAGTTGTTGGCACCAATCCCAAAGGCTGCTTCACAGCGCGTGCTATTTAAAGCACGACGATCAGGAGTTATTCCGATGAAAAAAATGTTGCTTGCGTCTGTTCTTTTTACTTCCCGATAAAGCAACATTTATTCTGTAAAATTCACAATCCTCTTTGGGGCGATCTTTGACAGTTAAAAACTCAAGTAGGCTCCGGCGACCAAGACCGCCATACCAATGACGGAACCATTGTGTCGAACCTTCTCATAGCGGGCATCCAGGTAAACCTAAGGATAGGCTCCCAAGGGGCGATTTCGCCATTGTTCCAGCACTCCATCGAGCTCTTTTGCGGCACGACTCACCTGAGATGACGTGACCTCAAAACCGCACAGTTGCTCGGTGATTTTAGCGACCTTACGGGTCGAAACCCCTTGGATATACATCTCAGCCAGAGCAACCTTAAGGGCACGTTCCGAACGCAGTCCCTTCTCAAGGCTGGAAGGATAAAAGCTACTATCTCGGACCTGAGGAATATTCAGATCGAGGCTGCCCACGCGGTTCTGCACGCTCTTGGGTTTAAAGCCGTTGGCCTGACCTCTTCGGTTTTCGCTACGCTCGTAGGGGCCGACGCCTAAATGGTGCTGACGTTCCTGGCGCATGGTCAAGGCATCAAGAGAGCAAAATTGTCTTATTCCTATGGCTGGAGGAGGTGTCTTCAATGGGTAGCATAAGAAGCAGAGATGGTGTGTTCATCTTCCAAATGATCATCAACAGAGCTTGCCTGTGGTGGCACTTTTCCAGCCTCGGCCAGCGCTTCAAAGTGGATTTCCAGGGCTTCACGGGCATTTTTTAGCGCTTCTTCGTAGCTGTCGCCAGCCGAAAAACAGCCCTCTACATCGGGGAAAATCGCCCAAAAAGCGAGGTTTTTATCCCCTTTTTCAATTGCTACTGGATACAACATCGTTAACTCCGATCTGAAATAGGCAAGACCTGAATCCCAGCCTGCTTTTTTTCTGTTTAACCAGCCCTAAAGGTAAATCTTCCTGGGGTGCAGAACCGTCAATGGCAACTTGTGGTCAGGGTGTTTGAATTGGTGATGACTCCCTTTCACCCTGACCAGCACCCAACCTGCGGTCTGGAGCTCCGTTATCAACTGCTTGCTGTTCATTTAAAATGACCCTTGACATCCTTGGAACGGCAGGAGCAGAATTCGCCCATGCAGCCTAAACCTGTTTCCAGCAAACAGGTGCGGGGGACCCACTTTGGGGGCGAATTGTCAGATTGTCTTAACGCAGGACGCTTTGACATAGGGCACTTTCAAGCCCGAGCCCGTCAGCTAACCTCGTAGGCATTTGAAAGGGCAGGCAGCAGTACCAGCCGGCGTTGGTGTTCTATCAGCGTTTTTGCCCCGAAGAATGACATCCTGTGCCGCCTCATCCATCATTGAGGACTTGGTGCCGGAATACATTTCAGGAGTCGTGCGTGAACATCCTCATCGTTGGCAGTGGCCAGGTCGGCTATTTTTTGTGTGAACGTTTTTCCCGCGAAGGACATGAAGTCACCCTTGTCGATCATGACCTGGAAGCGGTTACTCGGGCTCAGGATCGCCTCAATGTTTTGGGCGTTGTCGGCAACGGTGCCAGTGCCGAAACTCTCGAAGAAGCCGGCATCAAAAACGCCGACATTTTTATTGCCGTCACCAATACCGATGAAGTCAACATCCTCGCTTGCCTGCTGGCGCGTGAATACCACACCAAGGTACTGATTGCCCGTACACGCAACATCGAATTCACTGCCCACAAAGCTATTCTTTCCAAGGAAAAACTCGGCATCGATCTGCTCATCAATCCGGAAGATGCCGTTGCGACCGAGCTCTCGAAGCTGGCGTGTAGTGCCAAAGCCTTTGACGTGGTGGAATTTGCCGATGGCGACATCCTTTTTCAGGGCTATCGGATTGCTGACGACAGTCCCCTGTGCAATTTGACCATGACCGAACTTGGCGATTTGCGCGGTATGTATCGTTTTGTTGTTGCCGCTATCAGCCGTGGCGACAAAACCATTATCCCCCGCGGTGATGACAGCATCCAGGCCGGTGATCGTATTTATCTCTTCGCCCTGGCAAAAGAGCTGCCGGCCCTGGACTATCTCCTGCAATCTGCCGCCGACAAGGAAAACACTTCACGTCGAGCCTTCGTCCTCGGCGGCGGCCGGGTTGGCCTGCAGGTGGCAAAAAATCTGGAACAGCAACACTTTTATACCAAGCTGATAGAACGTGATGAGGCACGCTGCACGAAACTGGCGGAGCAGCTGGATAAGGCGGTTGTCATCCATGCCGAAGGACTGGATGTGCAAACCCTGCTGGACGAAGGGCTGGAAGATGCCGGGGTGTTTATCGCCGTCACCGATAACGACCAGACCAATATCCTTACCTGCCTGCTGGCGCGCCGCCACAGGGTTCGGCGTACCCTTGCCCTGGTAAGTCAGCCCGAACTGATAGCCCTGGCTTCTGATCTGGGCATTGACGCCTGTATTTCACCACGATTGGCTGCCGCCGGTGCGATCCTCAAATTTGTCCGCCGCGGTGATATTCTTTCTATGGTTGCCCTCGAAGGAAATAATGCCGAGGTCCTGGAAATTGACATCAGCCACAGCAGCGGCCTGTTTGCAAAACCCCTGGCCGAATTACATTTCCCCCGCGGCGCGATCATCGGCATGATCATCCGCCACCGGCAGTACGAAATACCCACCGGCGCCAGCGTTCTCACCCAGGGAGATCGGGTCATTGTATTTGCCCTGCCGGAGGCGGTTGCCAAGGTCGAAAGGTTTTTCAGCTGATATGAACCTGCTCCTGACCTTTCGCCTGCTGGGTGGCCTGCTGTCATTTCTTGCCGTTGCCCTGTTGCTGCCTTTGCCCTTCTCCTACTATTACGCAGACGGGGCCGGTTTGGCTTTTGCGCTTTCGGCATTGGTTTGTGGCGGCGTTGGAGCCGGCCTGTTTTACAGCTGCCGCAGCAGTAAAGAGATGTCCCTGCGCGAAGGATTTGCCATTGTGACCCTGGGGTGGAGCACCTTTGCCTTGTTCGGTTCCCTGCCGTATCTGTTTTCCGGGGCGATCAGTGCTCCTCTGGATGCCGTTTTTGAAACCATGAGCGGCTTTACCACCACCGGTGCCACCATTTTAACCGACATCGAAATAGTACCGGAAAGTCTGCTGCTCTGGCGTGCTCTGTCCCAGTGGCTTGGTGGTATGGGGTTCATTGTCCTGTCTCTGGCGATTCTGCCGCTGATGGGGGTTGGCGGCATGCAGTTGTTCAAGGCCGAAATGCCTGGACCAACAGCAGATCGCCTCAAGCCACGCATCCAGGATACCGCCAAGCTGCTGTGGGGGATCTATGTCCTGCTGACGGCGGTGCTGATCGTCCTGTTGATGTTCGGTGGTATGAATTTCTTTGATTCACTCTGTCATGCTTTCACCACCCTGGCGACGGGTGGTTTTTCACCCCGCAATGCCTCGGTCGGGGCCTACAACAGTGCCTATATCGATGGGATTCTTTCCCTGTTTATGTTTCTGGCGGCGATCAATTTTTCCCTGTATTACCTGGCGCTAAGGGGGCGTCTGCGCGACTTTTACCGTAACGAAGAACTACGGGTTTATCTGGTGCTGGTGATCGGCATCATTCTACTGGTGATGTGGGCCAACCACGGAGCGGTCTATACCTCGATTGTTGACAACCTGCGCTACAGCGTCTTTCAGGTGGTTTCCATTATCAGCACCACCGGTTTCGGTACGGCTGACTATGCCCAGTGGCCGGCAGCCTCCCAACTGCTGCTGTTTTTTGCCATGGTGGTTGGCGGCTGTGCCGGCTCAACCGCCGGAGGGATCAAGGTGGCGCGGCTACTGCTGCTCTTTAAACATGCCCAGGTGCAGATTTATCGATTGATCCATCCGCGGGCGGTGCGCCTGGTCAAGCTGGGCAGTAAACCGGTTGATCGTGATGTCATGCACTCGATTCTCGGTTTTTTTGCCGTGTGGATGGGGGTTTTCTTTATCGCTACCCTGCTCATGACAGCCGCAGGATTGGATCTGATCTCCGCCGCCGGATCAGTGGTTGCTACCTTAGGTGTTGTCGGACCCGGCTTTGGTAGTGTCGGCCCGGTGGAAAACTACGCCCAGGTTGTCCCTTTCGGTAAAACCGTGCTGATTGTTTGTATGTTGTTGGGCAGATTGGAGCTCTTTACCGTGCTGGTGCTTTTCGTGCCATCTCTCTGGCATAAATAACCTTGAGTCGAGACTAGTCAAATGCCGCATGCACAAGCGGGCAAAGGATTTGTCGGTTTTCACTCAACTCCCTCTTCTAATCCAGCAAACGCTCACGATAACCATGCTGTGGGGTTTTCTCCCAGTGTTTTATATTTCAGTCAGTACATGCCATTGCCCGCAGAATCGTTTCCCACTAGAATGAATTGCAAATGCAACACAAAAAGGTGCGTGATGAAATCAGTAACAATCCCTTCTCTGCGGGTTGAACCCGAACTTCGCCAAGCGACTGAAAGTGTTTTACGTGAAGGAGAAACCTTATTCGGTTTTATGGAAAAGTCATTGCGAACTGGTATCCTGCAGCGGAAAATGAGGAAATAGAACTTCAGGCGGCTACCGGTAGTGCCGGCCAGCGGTTTCAGTTGGTGTCGTTAGGGGATGTTGTATGAGAGTGACCGATGGCTTCGATGAGTTTTCGGCAAACAATTGTTGGAGTTGTTGTGGCCATCAGGCTGGAAATGACAGCAACACCATGGATTCCGGTGGTCATGATTGCCGGGGTATTTGTTACTGTTATCCCTCCCAGGGCATAAACCGGCAACGCAGACGAGCGACAAATGTCATGCACTTCGGTAATTCCTTTAGGAGAACCATAGCCTGCTTTAGAGGGGGTATAAAACACCGGGCCAAAGGTGACAAAGTCAGCTCCCTGCCTGGTAGCCGTGCTGATTTCCTCTGCACAATGAGTCGAAACACCCACCAGCTTATCCCTGCCCAACAAGGTTCGTGCAACAGCAGGGGGTAGAGAATTGTTTCTTAAATGGACACCATCGGCTTTAACTGCCATGGCGATATCAATGCGATCATTGATAAGCAGTAAACAGTTATGCCGCGCAGAGATGTCACGTAGATATTGAGCCATTTCGTAAAGTTGCTGTGCCGGCAAATCCTTTTCTCGCAGTTGAATCATCCTGACTCCAGCCACCATCAATTGTTCCAAAACCTCAAAAAAGTCCTGATCCGGCCGAACTAATCTGCGATCAGTAATAAGGTAGAGAGGTGGCAGCAGGGAACTCTTCATAGCGCCTCTATTTCTATTCTGTCGTTGTCAGAAAAGCCGTGTCCCAATCTTTCCAGACCGGGTCGTAACCGGCTTTCCTGAGGAGTTGCTCAACCTCGGCCGGGCTGCGATCATCGCTGATACTGAACTGTCCCCCTTCATCTGAATGATTACCGTAGCCGCCGGGGGCGGTACAGGAACCGGCACTCATCTGGGTGATGCCCAACGGCAGCAGATTGTCACGCAGGGTAGCACTTTCCCGGGTTGACAGAACCAATCCGGCGTCGGGCAACAACAGGCGCAAGGCACAGATGAACTGGGTTAATTGCCGATCCGAGACTATATGTTCTGGAGTAAATCCTCCCGCAGCAGGGCGCAAGCGAGGGAAGGAGAGGGTCACCAGGGTTTTCCAGAAACGGTGCATCAAGTAGCGAGCGTGCAAGCCGGAGTAAAATAAATCACTCAAACTGTTGCCAAGCCCGAGCAGCGAACCAATGCCAATCCGCCGCATGCCGGCTTCGCCGGCCCGTTCGGGGGCGAGCAAACGATACGCATAATCACTTTTGGGGCCATAGGGGTGCAGGTTGCGATAGCGATCCTGATCATAGGTTTCCTGATACAGGGTCAATCCATCAACGCCGGCAGCAACCATACGCCCATAGTCAGCGGTCGACATAGGGAAGACCTCGATGGACACCGAACCGCAGTAGGGCTTGACGATCTTGACGGCTTGTTCAAGGTAGTCGACATCGGCGACTTGCGGTGCTTCGCCGGTGAGCAGCAGCAGATGACGAAACCCCTGATTATGCAAATAGCGGGCTTCGCGTTCGATCTCTGCGAGGGTTAAGGTTTTGCGCAGCAGATCGTTTTCAGCATTAAAACCACAATAGCGACAGCCGTTCAGACACTCATTGGAGAGGTAGAGGGGGGCATAGAGCAGAATCGTCCGTCCAAACCGCCGGCGCGTGATCTGCTGGGCTCTAAGCGCCATTGTTTCGAGCTGTTCGGCGGTCATGGCGGGGTTCAGCAGGCAGGCAAAATCCTCCATGCTGATCCGTTGTTGCCCGAGGATATCATCAATCTGCGCTGCCGTGGCGGAGGTAATGGCATCCAGTACCGCCGCCTGCGGATAATTGTTGATCTGATCTAGAAAACTCACGATTCATCCCTTAAAAAACCGGTCAGCGGGCTGGATGCACTGGCTTGCTGACGTTTTGGACCCAAACCGGCCAGATAGGCTTCACGTCCGGCCTCAACCCCCTTACAAAAAGCCTGGCCCATCGCCGCCGGGTCAGGTGTGTCGGCTAAAGCAGTATTAACCAGTACCGCAGCTGCGCCCATCTCCATCGCTTCGGCGGCATGAGAAGGGGCACCCAGGCCCGCATCAACGACCACCGGTATCTGTGCCTGTTCGATAATAATGGCGATCAGATCGCGGGTTAACAGGCCACGGTTGGTACCTATGGGAGCACCCAGGGGCATCACGGTTGCAGCTCCTGCTTCTTCCAGGCGTTTTGCCAGAACCGGATCTGCCGGCATGTAAGGCAATACGATAAAGCCTTCCTTAACCAGAATTTCTGTCGCCTTAAGGGTTTCAATGGGATCAGGCAAGAGATAATAGGGGTCCGGTGTCACTTCGAGCTTGATCCAGGGCTCGCAGCCGGCCGCTCTGGCAATCCGTGCCAGACGAATAGCTTCTTCAGCAGTGCGCGCACCACTGGTATTGGGGAGGAGCAGGTAGCGATTCTGGTCGATGTGAGCGAGCAGACTGTCCTGCGGGTTGTTGATATCAACCCGACGCAGGGCAACTGTAACAATTTCACAGCCGGAGTGTTCCATCGCATCAAGCATGGCCTGGTGGGATGAAAACTTGCCGGTGCCAACCATCAGACGTGAACGAAAGGTGCGGTTCGCGATCTGTAATAGATCCATAATAATTAAGGCCTCACTAAGGGTGTTAGGGGGTTCTCGCGGTGATCATCATCCGCCCCCGACAAATTGGATCAGTTCAATGGTGTCACCGTCATTTAAAAAAGTTCCGTGGTAGTGCTGTGGTGAGACGATTGTCCCCTTATGTTCCGCTACCACCTGCTCCGGGTTGACACCGACCAGCTCAAGCAGTGTCGCGATGCTGGTGTGATCCTTAACCTGTTTTTCGTTGCCGTTAACAATAATTCGCATGATTGAGCTATCCTTGTGTGGCCGGATCTTCTCCGAGTATCAGTCTTAACACCGCATTGGCCTGATGATGAGCGGCAATTCCGACACGCGGCGCCATCAATCCGCAACCGGGTCCGGCGGCTGTCAGATTGTCACCACAGAGGTAGAAGCGGTCGTTGATTTTTCGGGTACGTATCGTGTTGCCGGGTTCATAGCCGGCCATACCCGATGCAGCAACCAGATATTTTTCGGAAAAAGTGCGAAAAAAAGTGTTAGCAAGCATGGCTTTCTGGTCGGCTCGGTCAAAGGCCTCAACCAAAATATCGATGTCGGCAAAAAGTTCCTTCAGATTGTTGGTAGTAACTTTACCATAATAACTATCCACAGTGACCAACGGGTTGATGCGTTGCAGGTTGTCACGTAGCGCATGAACCTTGGGCAGGCCAATCTGATCAATGAAATACTGCTGTCGATTGAGGTTGGATGGTTCAACCACATCGAAATCGGCAATTCTGATAAAGCCGATACCGGTGCGGGCCAGAGCGATGGCGATGGCTGAGCCGAGACCTCCCGCACCGGCAATGCCGACCCGCGCCATTTTAACTTTTGCGTGGACACCGGGGGTGTGGCGCGCCATCATCAAAGCTTCAAGCTCTTGTGGCTGTGGCGCAATGCCACGGCAGATCATGACTATACGATCCTGGTGGGCGAGGATATGGTCATCAGAGCAGGGGTAACCATTGACAATCAACAGATCGGCCTCCGGACACTGTTGTTGCTGCAGATCGCGTAAAGGCATCCCTGCAGCGATGGTCAGGCTACGTTCGTTAAGGTAGATCTGTATCTGTTGTCTGCTCATAAAAAAAGCCACCATGCAAGGCGGCCGACGAACGAAGAGGATTCGTTTCTATGCCGCTTCCCTACGCCGGTATCAGCCGGATCAGGTTCCAAGGGTCGTTCCGCCTGCGCGGAACTCTCAGTAACAATGACTCCCCTAGCGTTATCAATGTTTTGAACGTTACCAGACCGGTTTTCTTCAAGTCAACAGCAAAGGTTGAATATGTGTGGGGGATCGACGCTTTAAATCCGTGGTTTTTTGCTGATGGTTCACGTATGATACGCCCGTTTGTTCGGCCAAGTAAAAAACAGAACCGACTTAAAAGGACACGTATGACGATTTCTGAACGCTACCGTGACATTGTACAGCGACTCGAGCAGCAGGCTGATGATTTTTACACCATGCTGCCGGAAGAAGAGACCAAGCCATTGCACTTTGTTGATCGTGCAGTAGAGGATCTGCTGGAATGGGTTGAAGGGGTAGGGGATATCCCCCGTAGCCAGCTCGAAGCCAAATTATCACCGCTTTTGCTTAAAGCGCATGGGGATCTTGATCGTGCCCGGGTCCAGCTTGAGCAGGCAGAGCAGGGTGCTGTTGCCGGCATGATCTGGGAACTGGAGCAGCTCCTGTATCGCCTGCTTAATGATCTCTAGTCAGTCCATTTTGATCATGTTTTGGGCTCGTTATACCGGCCTTGCTTGCAATTTGTGATAGGCGCCGGTCAGCATCTCGACAGTGGTATCCCAGTCAACGCATTTATCGGTAATTGAAACGCCATACTTCAGCTCCCGTGGGTCGTCCGGTAATGACTGGTTGCCGGCGTTGATGTTGCTTTCGATCATGACTCCGGTAATGGAGCCGGGACGCGCTACCAGCTGGTCAACAACGTTGTCAAGAACTTCCTTTTGGCGCTCGTGATCCTTGCAGGAATTGGCGTGACTGCAGTCCACCATGATGGCGGTCGAAAGATTCTTTCCGCGCAACAGGGTTGTGGTCTGTTCAATATCTTCAGGGTAGTAGTTAGGGCGATCATTGCCGCCACGCAGGACGATATGCACGTTGGGGTTGCCGCTGGTCTGGACGATGGATGAGCGCCCTTCGCGGTTGATGCCGAGGAAGCTGTGGGGATGCTTGGCCGCGGCCATGGCATCAGCAGCAATGGTCAGGGTGCCGTCGGTACCGTTTTTAAAGCCGACCGGAAAGGACAGACCGCTGGCCATTTCGCGATGGGTTTGCGATTCCGTGGTGCGGGCGCCGATGGCTCCCCAGCTGATCATGTCGGACAGGTATTGCGGCGTGATCGGGTCGAGCATCTCGCTGGCAATCGGTAGCTTCATTGCCGTCATGGCGCAGAACAATTGGCGGGCGATCCCCAAGCCCTTGGAGATCTGGTGACTGCCGTTCATGTCGGGATCGTTGATCAAGCCTTTCCAGCCGATAGTGGTGCGTGGTTTTTCAAAATAGACGCGCATGACGATGAACATCTGGTCGCTCAACTCATGTGCCAGTTTTGACAGGCGCTGGGCATAATCCAGGGCCATGGCACTGTCATGGATAGAACAGGGGCCAACCACCACCATCAGTCGCTTGTCTTCCCCGCGCAGGATCGCTTTGATCGTGTTGCGGCTGTTATTGACAAAGTTAGCGCCATCCAGGGGCAGAGGAAACACCTGCTTGAGCTCGGCAGGCGCAATGATCGGGGTGACATCAAGGACATTGAGATTGTTGGTCTGAACCATGGTTTGTCTCCGAAAAACAGGTGATGATGCTAAAAATCACATGCGATGACATGCGGGGTAGCAATCTAACCATTTTTGGCGCTGCTGTCAAAGACTGATTTCCTCAGTCTTTCAGGGATTTATTGACACTGCTGAATGCTTATAGTTATATAACTCGACAGTTGTTACGCTCTTTTTTGACATGAGGTGGCCCATGGGTTTTCTGATTATCGCAATTGCCCGGATTCTTGAGCTGGCATTTACCATTTACATTTTCATTGTTATCGCCAGGGCGTTGATTTCGTGGGTTAATCCCGACCCGTACAACCCCATTGTGCGTTTTCTTCACAATATGACCGATCCGGCGCTTTATCGGCTCCGGCGGCTGCTGCCTTTTCTGCAAATGGGCGGCTTGGATCTGTCCCCCATTGCCCTGTTACTTCTTCTCTCGGTTGTGCAACAATTGCTGGTCGGATTTTTGTATCGCCTGGCAGCCTGATTTTTTTTGCATTTAAGCAGGGCAACTTATGCGTATTACTCCGATCGAGATCCAGCAACAGCGCTTCAAAAGTCGACTTTTCGGTTACGATACCAAAGCCGTTGACCAGTTTCTCGAAATGTTGGCTGATGAGCTGGAACAGCTATACCACCAGAATAATGAACTGAAGGAATCTCTGGCTCGTACCGGAACCTCGCTGGAGCAGATGCGTGAGCGTGAGAAGCTGTTGCAGCAAACCCTGGTCACTGCCCAGAAAATGACCGACGAATTTAAAGATCAGGCGCGCCGGGATGCTGAAATTGTTCTCGCTGAGGCCCATATCGAGGGTGAGCGGATTTTGCGCGATGCCAATGAGCGGCGGATCAAGCTGGTTGGTGAAATACAGGAAATCAAACGGATCAGACATTCCTTCAGAAACAGCCTGCGCGCCCTGATCGATAATCATAAGCAACTCCTCGACATGGACATCGACACCCTGCAGATTGATCTGCAGAATCATCCGGAAAAACTGCAGCCGCTGTTTGCTGACGGCATAACGGATGACGAACTGCCTGATTGATGCCGGACTATCTCACCGCAACGGAAGAAGGAGTGATCCTAGCTCTTAAAGTGCAACCCCGGTCGTCAAAAAACCAGCTGGTGGGTAGCCATAATGGAGTTCTTAAGGTCAAGCTGACGGCACCACCAGTAGATGGTTCCGCCAACAAGTGCTGCCGTGATTTTCTAGCCAAGCTGCTGTCTGTGCCCTTAAGAGATATCGATATCATCACCGGAGCAACATCGCGCCATAAAAGGGTGCTTATCAAAGGACTCTCTTGTGACGACGTTGTTGGTCGCCTGGGTATTGAATAAGATCATTGATATAACAGCTCAGACCGGGGGGATATGAGCAACAACGGGAGCGCAGGGTGCTGTGAAAATCTTCCTGGTAATAATAGTGCTGTTTTATGCCCACCCATTGTGGGCCTGGAACCCACTGCCTGCCTCTGATGATGTTCAACTCGAAACAGCTGCAATCCCGCACACCTTAAGTCCGGTTGTTGTCCACGCCACCTCGATTGAATCCGGTGAAACGACCATCGGTGGTGTTGAACTTGACATGCTGCCATCCGCAACCGGTTCCATTACCGAAGCGCTCAAAGGGATGTCGCATATTCAGTATGATTATGAGCGCCAGTCCAGCCTCACCGTCGGTGAAATTGCCCCGCCGCGGATCTCCATCTCCGGTGCCAAACCCTACGAAAATAACTTCATGATCGATGGCATGAGTGTGACCAACACGATTAATCCGTCCGGGTTCGATCAGAGCGCAGGTTGGAATAGCCTTAATGTCGGTGGAGGTGACGCCGGTATTTTTTATGATACTGATCTAATTGAATCCATCACTGTTCATTCCAGTAATGTTCCTGCCCAGTATGGCGGGTTTGTCGGTGGCGCAGTGGATGCACAGTTGCGCGAGCCAGCCACAGATCGATGGCGCTTTTCCCTGTCTGGTCGTTATACAAACGACAGCATGTTTGATCTGCGCGACGATGATAAAGAATCAGATAATGCAGACAACCAGCCGCGATTTTCAATTTACAGCGGTTCCCTGTCAGCAGAAGGACCTTTAAACCAATGGTCATCCCTATTGCTGGTTTACTCGCGTCGCCATTCCGTGATTCCTCTTAAACGCGAAGATTCTGCTGGTGTAATAGCTGACGATGATCAAAAGCGCACCAGTGAAAACTTTCATGGGCGTCTGATGTTGACCCCAGCCAACGAGATAAAGATTCTTTTTGATGTAACCTATGCCCCTTACGAAGAACTCCGCTGGATCAGTGGTACAGCTGCTAGCGAATGGAAAAATGTAAATGATTCCTGGCGGTTTGCAAACCAGGTGGGCTTGGGATTTACGCTAGGGGAATTTGTAATCAAAACAGCTTATGTAGAAAACGGGTTCAGCCGAGACAGCTCTACTAATTATTATGAATCTCTAGGCGACAATATTAATCCTGAAATAAATTATCGCAAGGGGGGGGTCGGCGATGCAACAATAAAAAATCGTGAATTTAATGCATCCCTGACTTTTCTTTCGGAAAACTTTCGCAAGGGATCCCTGCTGTGGAGTTTTGTCAGCGGTCTTGATTACGGCTATAAGCACACGGATGCTTGGAATCAATCAGCTGTAAATAAAAGAATAAACATCCGAAACAACAACACAACCACCGCAGTCTTATCTTATGACGAAGTTAATCAATCGAGTCACATTGGCACTATTGGCGGTCACTTTCAGACCGATTTGATTTGGCATCGATTGTTGTTGAGGCCAGGGCTGAGAGTAGATTACGACAATTTTTCCGCAAATACTGATGTGGCGCCCCGTTTCAAGACGGAGCTAGACACCTTTGGCAATGGTGTCTTTCGACTTGTTGCGGGGGTCAACAGATATTATAGCTCGCAACTTCGAGCTTATGCTTTCGATCGCTGGCGGCCCATAAATTCAGTCACAACGGAGCCAGATGGAACAGTGAAAGAGAACTTTGGAAAGGAAAGAGTGTACAGCATTGACGAACTGGATACTCCCTATTCAGACGAGCTTTCAGCTGGATTCGTTGGTTCATATTCTATTTTTAACTACAGCGTTGAACTGTTGCAGCGTAAGCACAAAAAGCAACTTGATAGCAGGCGAGAAGACAATCTTTTTTACATGACCAATGATGGGCGTAGTAGATATGAAGCAATCAATCTGAGTCTCTCGGCGCGGGTTGAAAAAAAGGGATTTGGTTCTCATCTGATAGCGGTCGGTGCAACCAAATCGAGAACAAAATCGACATTTGCCGGCGATGGTTATGAAGCAGATACCAACGCAACTAATCTGCGATATAGTCACAAAATGGTTTTTTATGATGATGCCTATATGGCCCGTTCCGAACTGCCAGCGGCAAACTACAGTGCACCCTGGGTGCTGACGTTGAGTACCCGTAGCAGTTTCGTCCAAGACCATGTCCGATTATATACCCTGACGAGATGGCGTGATTCATCCAAAGGATTAGCTTTTGACAATAGAAGGTCTGACGAAACTCGATATGGTGTGGCTTCTGGTTCCCAATCTAGTCTATGGTTTGCTGATGAAGAAAACACAATAATAGTAAGAGCCTACAAATCCGGCAAGATTTCCGGCGGGGCAACCACCGATATCACCACTGAGTTTGATGCAATCAAAACCGACCGCTACCATCTCACCCTGATTCTCGAAGTTCTCAATATGTTCAACGGTAATATGCAGACGGGCATTGGCGGTGATGCGATCGGAACCGGGGATATTCACGGTCGGGGGCTTTATCTTGGGGCACGCATGTCCTTCTGATTTCCCATTGGCGATATATATCCCGGGAACTGCGGTTTTTTCAAAAACTCATATTGACATAAGTTAAATTTCAATCTTATTATCCAAGGTTGTTCAATAACCATTCACAGTCGATGGAGGGTTCATCACATGCCAGTATATGAATATCAGTGTCAAGACTGCGGTCACCGATTTGAAGTGCGCCAGAAATTTTCGGATCAGCCGGTTTCTGAATGTATTCAGTGCGGTGGGCATGTTAAAAAAGCTATTTCAGTTGCCGGTTTTGCTCTAAAGGGGGGTGGCTGGTATCAGCAGGGGTATAACCACGCCGCTGCCAAGGCAGAAAGTTGTCCTGCTTCGGAAGGAGCGGCGAGTGGTTCCTGTGCCGGTTGCACCAAGGTGGCCAACGGCTGACTATAACGATTAGCGTACAGTAAAAAAATCCCCGGTATTTTTTTATCGGGGATTTTTTTGCTTTTTTTCCGCCAGAGGTTGCTTTACAAACTGACAGGCCTGTGTTTAGAGTTGTCGAAAGTAACCTTATTGTTGTTATCAGTGAGTTTATCCGGGAGGAGCAGCAGTGGCACAGATCATCGATGGTAAAGCCCTGGCAGCGCAGATTCGTCAAGAGATAGCAGAGCAGACGCAAAAACTGATAGCCACCGGTGTGACTCCCGGGCTGGCGGTGGTTCTGGTCGGTGAAGACCCGGCCAGTCGCGTTTACGTGACCATGAAAGAAAAAGCCTGTGCCGCAGCCGGCATTTTTTCGGTTGAGCACAAGTTGCCGGCAACGACGACTGAACAGGAACTGCTTGAACTGGTAGAGCGCCTCAATCAGGATAGACGCATTGATGGCATTCTGGTGCAGTTGCCTTTGCCGGAGCAGATTAACGAAGCCAAAATCCTTGAAGCCATCTCCCCGACCAAGGACGTTGATGGTTTCCACCCCTATAATGTCGGTCGCCTGGTCACTGGTAACCCCCTGTTTAAACCCTGCACCCCTTACGGCGTGATGGTGATGCTGCAGCGCATCGGTGTTGATCTCAAGGGTAAAAACGTGGTGGTTGTCGGCCGTTCCAATATCGTCGGCAAACCGGTTGCCCTGATGTGCCTGGCTGAGCATGCTACGGTTACCATCTGCCATTCGCGCACCCAGGATCTTGCTGCCAAGGTTGCTGCCGCCGATGTCGTGATTGCTGCTGTCGGGCGTCCGGAAATGATTCAAGGGGACTGGATCAAGCCGGGAGCAGTAGTGATCGATGTGGGGGTTAATCGGGTTGGTGAAAAAAAACTGGTTGGCGATGTGGCTTATGCCGCAGCAGCCGAACGTGCGTCAGCGATTACTCCCGTGCCGGGTGGCGTTGGTCCGATGACGATTGCCATGTTGCTGCAGAATACCCTGGAGAGTGCCAAACGGCGCGCAGGCTGATCCACCCATCATCGATTGTTTGATGCACGTTAAATTTGACGGCGGCGCAAAAAACTCACCAGTTGCTGCGTAGCTGCAATCGTCTTATGGCTTCGACGTACTCAAGAGTACGTCTGATTGCTCGACGATTCCGCGCTTTGCATTTGGCGTTTTTTGCTTAGCCATCCTATTCTATTGCTTCAGCGACAAAACAGTTAAAAGTTGAACTCACATCGTCATTCCCGCGAAAGCTTCAAGATTACACCTTGTCGTTTTTCTACCGGCCGAAGATATAGCGGCCACTGAGTCGATACTGAAAATAAGCTCTGATACGGAGCTGATCGTGGGGATAATGTCTGCCAAGTGGGCCGAAGGGCGCCGCCCGGTAGACGGCCTGAATCGCCTCAAAATCAAGCAGATCAGAACCACTTGTCCGGCGTAGATCAACATCGATCAGTTCCCCCTCCTTACTGACAATAATCAACAGTTCCAAGGTCCCGTCAATACCGTTAAGGGCCGCTTCAGCCGGGTAGTTCCAGACCCGTTCAACGCGATCATGAAACCGTCTGAAAAAAGACACCAAACGATCATGCTGGAGGTTCAGCCACACTTCGTCGCCCATGTCTACGTCATCCCGTTCGCGTATCCGGTCACGCTCTGCCTGCTGACCTTCGACGATTTCTGCCAATCGACCGGGTGACGGAAACAACTGATCACGGGTTAGGCGCGGCGGTGCCTGCTCAATCGGCGTTTCTGTCAGCCGGTCAGGTTCTAGTGTGCTTTGTTCCGGACTGGTTAGTGGCTGTCCCGGCAGCACGGTGTCGACCGGCGGTGATGTCGGCACCGGCACTACTGGTATCGGTGGATCCGGCACAGGTGTCGGCTGCGGCGCCGGAGCAGACGGTGCTGCCGAAGGGGGTGTGATGTCCCGGCGCTGGTCGCGCACATCGTCCCCTTGTGGTGCCTGTTCGCGTTCGACCCGTTGCTCATGCTCGGCGCGGCGCGGTGATTCAACCTCAGGTTGCGGTTCAGTGGGAAGGGACTGCTGATCGATTTCGTAGCTGGGTTGCTGTTGCGGATGGATTGGCGGTACGGGTTGGGGCATGTCGACAAGCTGAATAACTGTAGCTTGCCGGGCGCTCTCTGCAGGTTCTTTTGTTTGCAATAACAGAATTATTCCAACATGCAAAAGTAAAGAGAGCAACAGGCAGGCTACAAACAGGAGCGTGCGGTTGAACGATTTAGTCGTTCTTACTGATAATACATTACCCATAATTTTTCATTATACACTGCGCTTGTTGCCGGCAGCCAGCATGATTTAATATCTGTTTGCGTTGCCGCATCGTATCTGTTCAGCACCGGGTCGGGGTTCCTGTGGCAAGGGTGTTTGTCGCCATGGATGGCGACAACAAGCGGTCATGGATGACGAAAAGCGTCCCTTGACATAGGATCCCCGATCCGGCGCAATGACAGTGGTGAATAGTTACGCCGCATCTTCTACCGGCTCTACAGTATGGAGGTGGGCTTAGAGTCTTATGGACACTGTAAAAAAGGAAAAACATTGACCCTCAGGGAGCGGCTGAGTATAACCAACAGACATAAATTTTAAGAGCTGAAATGGTGTCGTAACGGTTTTTCATCATATTATATTGAGGAGGTTTGAAATGCATCTGGTTGATCAGATTAAAGCCAAAGCACGTGCTGATCTGCAAACTGTGGTTCTTCCTGAAGGGTACGATGATCGGATGATAGAAGCAGCAGCTAACATTGTTGCCGAAAATCTGGCCCATGTTGTACTGCTTGGCAAACCGGACGAGTTGATTGCCAAGGCCGCTACCCTGGGTGTTTCCCTTGCCGGGGTGGCTCTGGTGGAACCTAAAAACTCCGAAAGCTTGCCGGCCTATATTGATGAACTGGTCGAGTTGCGTAAAAAAAAGAACCTTACCCGAGATCAAGCCATCGCCCTGTTGACCGCTGCCGATAATCTCTATTTTGCTGCAATGATGGTAAGGTTGGGCGAAGCTGGTGGTGCGGTTGCCGGTGCTGCCAATACCACCGGTGATGTGTTGCGTGCCGCATTCCAGGTGGTCGGAACAGCCGCCAATATGAATACCGTTTCGTCGGTCTTTCTGATGGTCACCAAAACACCGGAATTTGGTGAAAATGGTGTTCTGTGCTTCGCTGATTGCGCCGTTAATCCAAACCCCGATGCTCAGGCTCTGGCTGAAATTGCCGTCAGTACCGCAGCGAGTTGCAAAAGTTTCCTCGGCGTTGATGCGCGCGTGGCTATGCTTAGTTTTTCAACCAAGGGCAGCGCCGCCCATAGCGACTGCGACAAGGTTCTCAAGGCCCTTGACATTGCCCGCAAACTGGCACCTGAATTGGCCATCGACGGAGAATTGCAAGCCGATGCGGCACTGCTCCCCAAGGTGGGCGAAAAGAAAGCCCCCGGTTCGGCGGTGGCCGGCCGCGCCAATACCCTTGTTTTCCCGGATCTCGACGCCGGCAATATCGGCTATAAACTGGTCGAACGTTTAGCTGGTGCTGAAGCGGTCGGCCCGATCATCCAGGGATTGGCAAAGCCGATTAACGATCTGTCCCGTGGTTGTTCTGTTGCTGATATCGTCAGTGTTGCCGCGATTACTGCGGTACAGGCTCAGGGTTAATGTTCGAGTGGATATAACAGCGGGCAGCCATGATTCAGCTGTATAACGTTTCCAAGCGCTACAGTCGCGATTCTATCGCGGTTAATGACCTGTCGTTGAAAATTGACAAAGGTGAATTTGTCTATGTTACCGGCGCTTCAGGCGCCGGTAAGACCACCTTTTTACGGATGCTCTACGTTGCCGAGCGGCCAACTCGTGGTCAGATCCTGGTTGCCGGCCAGAATATAACCCGTATTCGCAGTCAACATATTCCCTACCTGCGGCGCAAGATTGGCGTTGTTTTTCAGGATTTTAAACTGCTACAAAGCCGCAGTGTCTATGAAAACGTTGCTTTTGCTCTGGAAGCCCAGGGCAAAAAACGTTTTGAGGTCAGCAAAAAAGTCTATCAGGCCCTTAAGGAGGTTGGCCTGGAACATCGGTTGCAGCGCAAACCCCAGGAGCTTTCCGGTGGCGAGCAACAACGCATTGCTATCGCCCGGGCATTGGTTGTTGATCCGCTGATTTTACTGGCCGACGAACCCAGTGGTAATCTCGACCAGGGCGTGACCCTCGAAATCATGGAACTGTTCAAGCGTGCCAACGCCCGGGGCACGACGGTGCTGCTCGCTACTCACGATTATAATCTGCATGAGCGCTTTCCCCGCCGTGTCATCACCCTCGATGCAGGCAAGTTGGTCGGTGACCAGCGGCCCCTGGGTACGGTTGGTCCAGAGTAGTAAATCCCTTTTAATGGAGGTTCCAGCGGTGCTGGAAGCAGTGCGCTATTTTTTCTTAAGAGCCTTGCGCAACATGCGTCAATGGCCATTTTTGTGCAGTGCCGCGATTCTTACCATGGCGGTCTCTCTGGCCACCATTGCGACTTTTTTTCTGATTGTCGTCAACATTGAACAGTTGGCTTCACGCTGGACGCAGGAAATCCAGGTGATTGCCTATTTACAGCGGGCGCCATCGGCGCAGGAACTTCCCACGCTGATCAACAAGATGGAACAACTGGAAGGTGTAGAAAAGGTTGTTTATGTGTCGCCGCAGGCGGCGATGGAACGTTTTCGTGAGCGCCTGGGAGAAGATGCTGCGCTGCTTCAGGGGGTCAGGCCCGACCTGTTGCCGGCCTCATTTGAGCTGGGGCTGGTTGCGGAATATCGCAGTCAGAAAGGCATCGAGGTGATTATTGAACAACTGGAAAGCCTGATAGCAATCGATGATCTGCGTTATGGGCAGACCTGGCTGGAGCGTTTTAACAACTTTGTCAGCATGCTGCGTTTTGTTGGCGCCTTTGTTGGTGGTTTTTTACTCTTTGCCACCCTTTTTATTGTTGCCAACACCATCAGGTTAACCCTTTATGCGCGGCGCGATGAACTCGAGATCATGGCTCTGGTTGGTGCGACCATGCGTTTTATCAAAATTCCCTTTATGCTGGAGGGGGCGATTCAGGGATTTGTCGGTGGCTTGTTATCCCTGTTATTTTTAAGCGCTTCTTTTTCATTGATCATATCAAAGAGCTTGAATGCTTTCTGGTTGACGCCGGCGGATTTTGATCTGCTGTTCCTTACTGCAGCTCAACAGCTGTTTTTAGTGCTGGCAGGTGTTGTCCTTGGTGTTCTCGGCAGCCTTTCGTCTTTGCGCCGCTTCGTCCGCATCTGATGTTGAAACGAATTTCTTTTTTGCTGATGGCTGTTAGCGCTTTTGTGCTGGTCAGTTTAGTGAGCGCCGACGATCTGGCGCAAACCCAGCGACAGCTTGAGCAGATTCGTCTGCGTATTGAACGGGCGGAAGCCGAGATGAAGGCGCAACGCCGGTCAGAAAACGACATCAGTCGTGATCTCGCTCTGCTTAATGGTCAGCTGCAGCGTATTGATGAGCGCATCGGCGCGATCAAGGGGGAACAACAGCGTTTGCAACGCGAGGTGCAGCAGCAACAGCAACAGCTCAAACAGAGTCAGAAACTGTCCGAAGAGATTGCTAAGCGTCTCGAAGGGCGCCTGGTTGCCCTCTATAAAGAGGGAGAAAGCGGAATGCTGAAAATTCTTTTTTCTGCAGAATCCCCCAGCGAATTGATTCAGCAGTATCACTATCTTACCCGGGTGATGGAGAACGACAGGGAATTGCTTGATGAATATCGTCAGGCGATGACTACCCAACAACACCAATTGGCGCAGCTCACCACACTTCAACAACGTCAGTCCAACCTGCTCAAACGCGAAGAAGCAGAACGTCAGGAAGCGGTTGGCGCGCGTCGTCTGCACAAGCGCCTGTTGCAACAGGCGCAGATACAAAATAAAAAACTACAGGAAGAACTGACCGGATTGCAGCAGGATGCCATGCGCTTAAAGGGCTTACTGGAACAGCTGCAAAAGACACCGCCGCCACCCGCTGCCGCAACGACTGGGGTGGTGCTTGATTTTGCCAAACAGAAAGGTCAATTGAATTGGCCCCTGGAAGGGGCTGTGCTGATCAGGTTTGGTACCCAGCGTGATGACAAGCTTGGCACTATTTATGATAGTAATGGCCTTGAAATTGCCGCCAATCCCGGCGCAGAGGTGCGCGCTGTCGCTAATGGCCAGGTCGTATATGCCGATTATTTCAGAGGTTATGGAAATCTCTTGATTGTCAGCCATGAGGGGGAGTATCACACCCTCTATGCTCAGCTGGATCGTTTGCGCAAAAAAACCGGTGATCCGGTTGCAACCGCTGAGCTGATCGGTCACAGTGGATTGTCAGGTCGGCAAAGTATCTATTTTGAAATTCGTCACAAGGGTGCTCCGGTTAATCCATTGAGCTGGCTAAAGCAACTGTGAACAGGAGTAAGCTGATGTTGTTGCGTACGTGGTTGCTGGGTTTATGTTGTGTTTTGCTGATCAACCCCGGCATGGGTTTGGCTGAGCCGGCGTTGAACAGCCAGGAAGATTACCAGAATCTTGAGCTGTTGACAGATGTGCTGACCCTGGTTCGCGACAACTATGTTAAAGAAATCAGTCTTGATGAATTGATTCGCGGAGCCGTGCGTGGCATCTTCGATAATCTCGATCCCCACAGCAGTTACCTCGATGCTGACATGTATGAGGATCTTAAGGTCGAAATACAAGGTGAATTCGGCGGTATCGGCATTGAACTGGCGGTCAGGGATCGCAAGTTGATCATTGTCGCTCCCATTGAAGGCACACCGGCGTGTGTTGCCGGTATTCTGCCCGGTGATCAGATCATTGCGATTAATAGCACAGCCATGCGTGATGGTGACATGATGCAGGCTGTCCGCCTGTTGCGCGGTCCGGTGGGTGAGGAGATCAAGCTGACGATTTCTCGGGGAACAGCAGGTGAACCCTTCGAGGTGACCCTCATACGCGAAATTATTCAGGTACAGTCGGTGCGTAGCCGCCTGCTCGACAATAATTACGGCTACCTGCGTCTGATCCAGTTTCAGGAACGCAGCGGTGCTGACGTTGCCGAACATCTGCTGCGCTTGCGCAGTCAAAGCGATAATGAACTCAATGGGCTGATTCTCGATTTACGTAATAATCCTGGTGGACTACTGGATGCTGCCATTGCTGTGGCGGATTTGTTTATTGCCGACGGATTGATTGTCTCTGCATCCGGCCGGCACCCGGAAACACAACAGTCTTTCTCGGCGCAGGCAAGCAATATAGAACCGGACTATCCGATGGTGGTGCTTATCAATGGTGGCAGTGCCAGTGCCTCGGAAATTGTTGCCGGCGCCCTGCAGGATCATCAACGCGCTATTATTCTCGGCGAGCAGAGTTTTGGAAAGGGTTCGGTGCAGACGATCATTCCCCTGCCTGATCGGGCGGGCTTGCGCTTGACCACAGCTCATTATTACACCCCCGTTGGGCGCTCGATCCAGGCGCTGGGCATTACCCCTGACATTGTTGCGCCGCAGATGATATTGACTCACCAAAGTGCTGCGGCCGGTATGCGTGAACTGGATCTGGATAAGCATCTGCCGGCACAGTCACCTGCCGCGCCAACCCGGGAGTTGTCGCCACAGGCATTGCAGGAATTACAAGATCTGAACAGCGATTATCAGCTGCAGCGTGCCCTTGACCTGCTGAAAGGGTACCGTCAGTTCAGGCGCAATGCAGGAACTCCTGGTACTGAAAACAATACAACAGCAGAAAGAATACATCCCTGATGGCACCAGCTAAAAAACCAGCAGCCCGCAAAAAACCGGCTAAAAAATCAACATCTCGGCCTGCGTCAAAACCGGTTTTAAGCCAAACAGTGCGCATGCTGCTGGCAGCCCTCTTTCTGGTTGTTTTTGTCCTTGTCTGTTTGTTGGCTTTAACGACCTTACGTGACCAGTTGTTGTCGCGTTCCGATTCAATTGTCTATGAAGAACCGGTTAGTGACGATCAGCCGCCACGTCAGTATGACTATGATGATATTTTCAGGCTGGTTGATCTGCAATTGATCAGTGGTCCACAATCACAGGGTTGGCGTCGGGTTTCAGCAGCGGATGGGGTGGATACGCGGGAAATATTCGGGGTTTTTCCTGCGCCCGGCCGGCTGACAGAGCTGGTGCAGCATATTGAACAAACCCGCGCTCCGGCGCAGATGAACATTGCCGAAAAGGAAAGGATTGTCCAGCTGTACTGGGAGGGACAACTGCAACTCAGGCTGATTTTTCAGCTTCCTGTCGCTGATGATGCCACGCAACCTTCTCGTATTGCTATTATTATTGACGATCTGGGATCCTCACTAACAATCCTGCGTCAATTTCTTGATCTGGGCTTGGCTCTGACTCCTTCAATTCTGCCGGGCAGTGATCGGGCCGCCGCATCGGCGGCGCTGCTGCGTAATGCCGGTCGCGAGTATCTGATTCATGTTCCCATGGAACCGCGCAGTTATCCAGAGACCAATCCAGGTGCTGATGCCCTGCTGTTGCAGCATTCGGAGGAGGATATCCGCCGCTGGATGCGGCACTATCGCGACCAGGTGCCCGGCGCTGTCGGTATGAACAACCACATGGGTTCGCGCTTTACCGAACATGCTGAGCCGATGCGGATTGTGCTTGATGAATTGAAGCGGCAGAATCTGTTCTTTATCGACAGTGTCACCATCAACAGTTCGGTTGCCTTTGCCGAAGCACGGCGCATGGGAGTTCAAACTGCCGCGCGAGATATTTTTCTCGATAACGAAGAGGATGTTGACTATATCCGTAAGCAGCTGCGCAAGATGGTGCAACTGGCAAGGACGCAGCGCGAGGTGATCGCTATAGGCCACCCTCATCCACAAACCCTTGAGGCTATCCGACTTGAAAAAGAATGGTTGCTGGCACAACCGATCGATTTTGTTCCTGCCTCAGCATTGGTGCGACGTTACCGCGACTAATGTCACGTTTGGTTGGTCCGTTTAGATCATTCTGAGGCCTTTTGGTCGTTGACAAGGCGCCTCGACCCTGGCCTGGTGTGCGCTAAATTCTGGAGTCGTAACCCAGCCACCGGCCAAAAGGGCCAAAATGGAATGTATCTGTTCAGCACCGGATCGGGGATCCTCTGTCAAGGGGCGCTTTTCGCCGTCCATGACCGCTTGTTGTCGCCATCCATGGCGACAAACACCCTTGTCACAGGAGCCAAAGGCCCTGCACAAGGGCATAGCTGATTAGTGACGATGGAATGAACCAATCGGGGCACTACAGGGTTGTGGTTATGGGTGGATGGGAGATAATGAGGAACTTTCTGTGATCGATGCTTATCTTAACCCGGCGGTAGTTAAGGTCGCCGAACTGGTCGGCGCCCTGCAGGGACTAATCGAAGACAACTTTGTCGAGGTACTGGTTCAGGGGGAGTTGAGCAATGTGTCACGGCCTGGCTCCGGACATCTCTATTTCACCTTGAAGGATTCATCAGCTCAGATCCGCTGTGCCATGTTTCGCAGTCAGGTGCGTCTGTTGAATTTTCGCCCACAGGATGGCGAAAGCGTTGTTTGTCGCGGTCGGGTGTCGGTTTATCCGCAACGTGGCGATCTGCAGTTGATTGTCGAAGAAATGAATCCCGAAGGGATCGGCAGCCTGCAACAGGCTTTTGAGGAAGTGCGGTTGCGTCTGGAAAAAGAAGGACTTTTTGCTCGGGAACGAAAAAAAAATCTGCCGGCCTTTCCACAAACCATCGGCATTGTGACTTCGGCCAGCGGGGCCGCATTTCAGGATATTTTGCAGATACTACGGCGCCGGGCGGTCGGTGTGACGGTCTTGCTGTACCCGGTCCGGGTTCAGGGTGTTGGCGCCGCCGCAGAGATAGCCGCCGGGATAGCCGCTCTCAATCGTTACGATGATGTTAATGTCTTGATTGTCGGTCGTGGTGGCGGCTCAAAAGAAGATTTGTGGGCATTCAACGAAGAAGTTGTCGCGCGCGCCATCGCTGCTTCACAGATCCCGATCATCGCGGCGGTAGGTCATGAAACCGATGTGACCATCGCTGATCTGGTGGCCGACTTGCGCGCACCGACCCCCAGTGCCGCTGCGGAACTGGTTGTCCACAATCGTCTCGAGCTGGAGCGCCATCTTGACCAATTGCTGCTGCGTCTCGGCCGGCAAATGCGCTGGCAGATCAATCTGCTTGCCAGCCGTCTGGATGGCATCGAGAAAAGACTCAAGTCACCAGCTGAGCAGTTGCGCCGGCAACAGCAGCAGATTGCCCAACTGCTGGGTCGTCTTGCTCAGGGAATGCGTCATCTTTGTGAAAACCGCCATCATCGTCTCCATCTGCTGGCGGCGCGTTTGGCCGCCTTATCGCCAATGTCGGTGCTGGGGCGCGGTTATGCCATTGTTCAGCGCGACACAGAAGTAGTTTTTTCCAGCAGACAGGTACAATGTCATGATGATTTGCGCGTTACTCTGGCGCAAGGTCAATTGCAGGTGAAGGTGACCGCAGTGACGGCTCCAGCGCAAGAAGATGCGGATCCCTCTTGACCTGTAACCACCAGGGTGTTGATAATTGTTAAAAAGTACCTGTTCAGCACTGGATCTTCGGCTCCTATGTCAAGGGACGCGATTGTTTCCCGTTGGGTCAGCCATGACCGCTTGTTGTCGCCGTCCGTGGCGACAAACACCCTTGCCACAGGAGCCCCGATCCTGCGCAAGGATACTGGTGTATAGTTACATTTAAACAAAGTTTAAGGGATAGATCATATGTCTAAGAAGAACGGGTTTGAGGCGGCATTGCAGCGGCTTGAAGATGCCGTTGAACAGTTGGAGTCGGGGGAACTTTCTCTGGAAAAAGCCCTTGCGGTGTTCAGTGCCGGGGTAAAAGAAGCCGATTTGTGCCGTGAATCCTTGCGGACGGTGGAGCTTAAAGTCGAACAATTGCTCCTGCAGGCCGATGGCAGCGAAGCGCGAGTGCCCCTCAATGGACACTAATGGTGGCGAATTGCAAGCTTATCTTGGTCGGCAACTGGCATTGATTGAAGAGGCTCTCCACCGATTTATGCCGGCTGCCGCTATTCGTCCCGACCGACTCCATGAAGCGATGCGTTATTCGGTGTTGGGCGGCGGCAAGCGTATTCGCCCGGTGTTGTTGCTGGCGGCTTGTGAGGCGGTTGGTGGTGATCCCCGAAAGGCTCTGCCGGCAGCCTGTGCGGTTGAGATGATCCACGCCTATTCGCTGATTCATGACGATCTGCCGGCCATGGATAATGACGATTTGCGCCGCGGGCGTCCGACCAACCACAAGGTCTATGGCGAGGCGACAGCTATTCTTGCCGGCGACGGTTTATTAACTGAAGCCTTTGTCTTGCTCAGTCGCAATGATGTGTTAACGGATGTCACTACCGCTGATCGTCTGGCAATCATCAATCTGCTGGCAACCCATGCCGGTACCCGTGGCATGGTCGGTGGTCAGATGGTCGATATGGAAGTGGAAGGGTCCACCATTGATCTGCCGATTCTTGAATATATCCATACCCACAAAACCGGTGCACTGATCAAGGCGGCGGTGGGAATAGGAGCGATCGTTGGTGGTGCGTTAGCGCAACAGCGCGAGGCGCTGCAGCGTTATGCTGCTGCGGCCGGTTTGGCGTTCCAGATTGCTGATGATATCCTCGATGTGACGGCCATGACTGATGAGCTGGGTAAACGCAGCGGCAGCGACCAGCAACGTGGCAAAGCAACTTATCCGGGTTTTTTTGGTTTAGCAGAGGCGCAGCAGCGCGCTCGTGAACTTAATGACATTGCCATTGACTCTTTGCAACTTTTTGGTGAAGAGGCCCAGCCGCTCCGAGCTATTGCGCGTTATATTATTGAACGTTCATACTGATCTTTGTGGTGCACGATGTGACGGAACTTGCCGGTTAAATCCGGTTGACAAGGAGAGTAAATGGAAAGGCTATTGTCGCAGATTCAGTCGCCGGAGCAGCTTAAAGCCCTCGACAAGAAACAACTGCCCCAATTAGCGCGCGAACTGCGTGAACAGATCGTGACAACGGTGGCCGCAAATGGTGGGCATCTGGGCAGTTCCCTGGGGGTTGTTGAGCTGACCATTGCCTTGCATCGGGTCTTCAATACACCCGCAGACAAAATTATCTGGGATGTCGGGCATCAGGCCTACGCTCACAAGCTGTTGACCGGTCGGCAGGGGCAATTTGCTACCCTGCGTCAATGGCGAGGTCT
This sequence comes from Pelovirga sp., assembly GCF_059864205.1. Taxonomy (NCBI): domain Bacteria; kingdom Pseudomonadati; phylum Thermodesulfobacteriota; class Desulfuromonadia; order Geobacterales; family Geobacteraceae; genus Pelovirga; species Pelovirga sp. Next base: position 4,701 of record NZ_JCBCBS010000002.1, on the reverse strand, counting down.
CAGCGGCTTCCCCAAGCGTAAGGAAAGCATTCACGATGTCTTTGATGTCGGCCATTCCAGCACCTCGGTCTCTGCTGCTCTGGGGATGGCCGCTGCCGGGGATATCCTGGGTGCTGATGACCGGATTGTCGCGGTCATCGGCGATGGTTCACTCACTGCCGGAATGGCGTTTGAAGCCCTCAATCATGCCGGTCATCTGAAACAGAAGATGGTGGTTATATTGAACGACAACGAGATGTCGATTTCGCGCAATGTCGGTGCCCTTTCGTCGTTCATGAGCCGCAAGATGACCTCCGATACCTTTATCCGGTTCAAAAAGGAAACGGAAAACCTGCTGAACTATATCCCCGGCATTGGTCGTGATCTGGTCGGTATCGCCAAACGGGCCGAAGAATCGCTGAAAAGCTTTATGACCCCGGGCATGCTCTTTGAGGGGTTCGGTTTTGACTATTTTGGCCCCCTAGATGGGCATAACCTCGATGATCTGATGGAAACCCTGCACAATGCAGCCCAGATTAAAGGCCCGGTGCTGCTGCACATATTGACTCAAAAAGGTCGCGGCTATGAGCCGGCGGAAAAAAACCCACCCAAATTTCATGGGATCGGCCCCTTCGACGCGCAAACCGGCGAAGTTGCGGCGCCCGCTGCCGATGTGCCCCCGTCCTACACCGAAGTTTTTGGCCGCACCCTGGTCGCTCTCGCCGCTGAGGATAAGCGGATTGTCGCTATTACCGCCGCCATGGCGGAAGGCACCGGCTTAAAACAATTTGCACAACTCTATCCGCAGCGCTTTTATGATGTCGGCATTGCTGAACAGCACGCCGTCACCTTTGCTGCCGGTCTGGCTGCCCGCGGATTGCGCCCGGTTGTCGCGATCTATTCGACCTTTATGCAACGCGCTTTTGACCAGGTATTGCACGATGTCTGTCTGCAGAACCTGCCGGTGACCCTGGCCCTTGATCGTGGTGGTCTGGTCGGAGCTGACGGCCCGACCCACCATGGTGCCTTTGATCTGTCTTTCTTGCGTTCGATTCCCAATATGATTCTGGCTGCTCCACGTGATGAATATGAACTGCAGCGGCTGATGAAAACGGCGCTGACCGTAGAAGGTCCCTTTGCCTATCGCTATCCCCGTGGCAAGGGGACGGGGGTTGCCCTGCCCGCGACGATTGAGCCGGTTGCCATCGGCCAGGCTGAGTTGCTGCGTGAAGGCAAAGACGGGTTAGTTATCGCCGTCGGCAATATGGTTCGCGAAGCTCTTGCCGCCGCAGAGGAGCTGGCCCAAGAGGGGGTTGAAGTCAGTGTGTTGGACGCACGCTTTATCAAGCCGCTCGATCGTACGCAAATCATAGCCCTGGCGGAAGCGACCCCCTTTGTCATGACAGTGGAGGAAAATGTGCTGCAGGGGGGCTTTGGCTCAGCCGTTCTGGAACTGCTCAGTGATGTCGGGCTGCAGGTACCGGTGGTACGTCTTGGTATCCCCGATGCCTTTATTGAGCAGGGTTCGCAGGGGCAACTTTATGCCGCCCTTGGCCTTGATGCCGAGCACATTGCCGTCCGCATCCGCAAACTGGTCAAAGTGGAGGGGCGGCGGCAATTGATTGGCTGATTTTCCAGCAGGTTTTACTCCTTGTCAGCTCCCAGGTAGCGGCTGGCCCAACAGGCAATCAGCTCGCCAACATACAGGGCATCTGCCTCCTTTGACAGGAGATGATCGGTATGATCGAGGCTGATAAAGGATTTGGGATGTCTGGCCGCCTGAAAAATCAGTCGTGCATTATCAATGTCGACCACCGGGTCACCTGGTGAATGCAACACCAGTAACGGGCGCCCGAGTTTTCTGATTCTCTCTTCCGACTTGTGGGTTGCCAGATCGGCAACAAACTCCTTGCCAAGGGTAAAACTCCGCCCGGCAATGTCAACCCTGGCCGAGCCTTTTTCTTTGATTTCTTTCATAGCCGTGTTCAGCAGATGAGTCACATGCTTCGGATCAAAAGGTGCGGCGATGGTTACCACCGCGCGCACCGCAGGGATAAGGCTTGTTGCCTGCAATACGGCAGCGCCGCCAAAGGAATGGCCAATCAGAATATCCGGACCCTGAGCGTTCTGCTTGAGCCAGTTGGCAGCAGCCACCAGATCACCGATATTTGATGACAGGTGGGAAGATGCAAAGTCCCCCTGACTGTCACCAAGACCGGTAAAATCGAAGCGTAGTACCCCCATCTGTTGACGCGTCAGGGCGCGGCTGATATGGCGGGTTGATTTAAGGTTTTTGCCGCAGGTAAAGCAGTGAGCAAACAGCGCCCAGCCGCGTGGCTGGGCTTTTTCAGGCAAATCGATGATGCCTGCGAGTTGATGACCGCTGTCAGGATTGGTGAAGCTGATCTGTTTGCTGTTCATGCTGTCTCCGTGGTTCTCGTCGGGGTTGTTAATCAATATTGTCAAATCCGATCCGGTATCTGAACTTTGCGTGACTTTTCTGTTAAATTATTTTATACGGTACCCTGCAACAGCATTCAAGGAGATGGATCATGGCGCGCAAAATATTTATCGCCGCAACCGGCATGAACAGTGGTAAAACGACCACCAGTTTATCCCTGATGCATATGGCGTTGCGTAAATACAAAAATGTCGGGTTCATCAAGCCGATCGGGCCCAAACCGGCTGAGTTTCAGGGTCAGGCAGCAGATAAAGATGCGGTATTGATGGCACGTTATTTTGGCCTCGAGGACGACCTGCCACTGATGTCCCCCTTTGTTCTTAAAAACGGTGATACGCGCCGGGTGATGGATGGAGAATTATCCCGCGAGCAGATCCGCGATCAAGTATTTGGGGCAATCAGGAAACTGGATGAAAAAAATGATTTTCTTATTATTGAAGGTGCCGGTCATACCGGGGTTGGCACCCTGCTAGGGTGCAACAATGCGCATATTGCCAGGGTTACCGGGGCGACGGTACTGTTGGTTACCGGTGGTGGGCTCGGCAATGTAGTCGATGCCGCACAGCTCAACCTGGCGTTGTTTCAAAAAGAGCAGGCGCGGGTGAAGGCGATCCTGGTCAACAAGATAATCCCGGAAAAACGTGATCAGACGTTGAAGTATCTGGAAATGGCCTTCGCTGACGAAGATATCAAGGTGTTGGGCGGGTTCAATTATCAGCCGATCCTGGCCAATCCGACCATGCGGCGTATTGCCGGGGTACTAGAAGTTGAATTAAAAGCCAATCCCGATCAGGCCCAACGCATTATTCATCATGTGCAGATTGGCGCTGCTTCAGCGCAACGGGTGGTGGAGTTGCTGCGCGACTCTACCCTGGCGATTGTCAACAGCAGTCGTGATGAATTGCTGGTAACCCTGTCCAACCTCTATCATCTGGATGAATATCGTCCCAAGATTGCCGGCTTGATTATTCCGGGTTCGAGTCAGATCAGCCATGTTACCATGAAAATTATTAACAGTAGTGGCATCCCCTATATGATCGCCAAACGCACCTCATCAACCGTTTTTGAAATGATCAGTGACGATGTTTCCAAATTGACGGTGGAAGATACGCACAAACTCAAGTTGTTGACCGAACTGGCCGAAAAAAGATTGGACTTTGACGAAATTGATGCATTGCTTGACGATTGAAGGTGATGCCGGCACAGAGCCGTCTTGAGCTGATTACGGAACCTATATTTGCGACTTAACCAATGGAGAGAAAAAGTATGTTGATCAGGGTGCGTTTTAAAGATGGTCGCATCGACCTGGTTCCGTCTGAAGTTCTCGACGAAATGATTCTGATGAGCGAGATAGAGCGGATTGAACGTAACAACAGCTGGGTAGTGCTGGGGGAGGATCCGGTTCGCAGTACCTTGCGCGGGCGTTATTACGGCTTGACGAAGCAGCGGAAAAAATGATGTGTTAGTGCTGTCCAGGGGGGGCAGGTGTCCAGCTATTTCTTTCCTTCTTTCTGAATGTTATGGAAAACATGATGTCTCATAGCGCCCCTTTACTGCGAGTCCAGGATTGGGGCGTGGTTATCTACAACGAAGCTTGTGTCCGGCAGAACGCGATGGTTCAGGCCCTGTTGTCAGGCCGTGGCACCAATGCCCTGATACTGACTGAACATCCACCAACCGTTACCCTCGGCCGGCGCGCAGGGGACTCCGATTTGCGTTGTCGGGATGGGGAATTTGCCCAGCGTGGCGTCACCTTGCAGCGGGTGAATCGTGGTGGCTTGGCCACTGCCCACGAACCAGGCCAGTTGGTGGTTTATCCGGTGCTTGAATTGCCCGTTAGGGACCTGCGCCATTTTACCTCCAGCTTCCTCCAGGTTGTTGTCGATCTGCTGGCGCAATATGATGTCGTCGGTGAGTTGAAACCAGGCAGCCCGGGGGTCTGGGTGAAAGGGCGAAAAATCTGCAGTTTCGGCATTGCCTTGAAACGCTGGGTCACCTCTCACGGGATAGCTTTGAATCTGCATAATGATTTGTCGACCTTTGCTCTGATTGTCCCCTGCGGGGTGCCGAACGAGCAGATAACCTCCCTGACCCGGGAAACCGGCAAGCCGGTTGACATGCAGCAAATCAAAGAGCAGGTGGTGAAGCTGTTTTGTCAGCAATTCGGCTATCAGCCTGTTTATGGGGACGAGTGATGAGTGATGAGTGATGAGTGATGAGTGATGAGTGATGAGTGACGAGTGACGAGTAAGCAGTAAGCA
>NZ_JCBCBS010000209.1:0-2393 GCF_059864205.1 Pelovirga sp. | reverse complement strand
TCCTGTAGCACCTGAAGCTTCTCGGTCGGCAGCGGCTGCTGGTTGCGCAGCGCCTCGGTCAGCGCCGGGTCGACCTTCATCATGTGGGCGATGGCGGTGTGGGCCGGGACGCAATAGGTGCAATTATGTTCGACGTTGATGGTCTGCCAGACCACGGTCTTTTCTTCGGCGTTGAAGGAGGAATCGATGAACAGCTGGTGCAGCTTCTGGTAGCCTTCGAGGAGACCGGGAGCCTCGGCCATCACGCCAAAGAGGTTGGGAATCATGCCGTTCTGTTTCTTGTAGTTGGCGAGACGTTCGCTGCTCGCTTCCGGGGCGGTATCGATGTCGTGAATTTTGAATTTGTTTTTCATCTTTCTTCTCCTTCAGTTTATGACTGTTCTTGAGGTTATTGATCTCTCGTTGCGAGACGTTAAAACTGGGCCTTCTTAATTGTTTCTTGAACGTACGTTCAACTTATCCCCTCCGATACGCTGTTGTCAATATTATTTGAACGATCGTTCAAGCTTGTGTATAGTGGATCTGCACGGTTTATTTTTAAGGACGAGGAATCGCCATGGCAAAAGCGCAATTTGACCGCAATCAGGTGGTAGAAAGGTCGATCAAGCTGTTCTGGCAGAACGGCTTCAGCGCCTCGTCGATGCAGCAGGTGGTGAAGAACACCGGTCTCCAGCCCGGTTCGATCTATCTTGCCTTCGGCAGCAAAGAGGGTCTCTTTCGCGAGGCGCTTGAGGAATATGCCCGCAAGAGCAAGGAATGTATACGGAAGAGGCTCGATTCGGCACCATCGATCGGAGAGGGGATTTGTGCGCTTCTTGATGAAATGGTCGAGGATTCGTTGCGTAGAAACTACTGTAGCTGTTTTCTGATCAAGACTCAGCTCGAACTGGCGGCACAGAGAAATGAGTTTTACGATTTTGCCGCAGCCCAGTTGGCCGGGATTGAAGAGCTTTATCGCAGTTACCTGGCCCGAGAGTTCGACGCCGACCTGAGCCGGAAACGGGCCTCAAGCCTGATGCTGCATATCTTTGGTGTTAAGGTTTACAGCTATCAGCGCGATTCGACCGCGCGGATGCGCGAGGGTCTGCACGAGGGTCTGCCCTGGCTCCCCTGGCCACAACAACCGGGTAACGTATGACAACATCCGACGAAAAATCTGATCGTAGAATCCCGTCACGGCAGTTCTCGTCGACCTCTGACTCTGGTAACATCACTATGCAACTGACTTTAGCAATAAAACAGGCGCGAGTACAATTATGGGACCGGAACATTTTGGCTGGGGCGGCTGGTGGATTTTTTGTATCTGTTCAGCACCGGGTCGGAAATCCTATGTCAAGGGACGCGATTGTTTCCCGTTGGGTCATCCATGACCGCTTGTTGTCGCCGTCCATGGCGACAAAAACCCTTGCCACAGGATCCAAAGGCCCTGCGCAAGGATAGAGCTGAATAGTTACTATTTTTTGTTAGGGCGTGGTGGCCCCGGACCGCCCTGGTGGCATGGCGACAACTTTCAACCAGCATTCCCAAAAGGAGAAAGAAATATGCAAAGGAAAAAAAGGATGTGGCTGTTGATACTCGTCTCGATTTTTCTAACCACCGCTTGTTCACAAAATGAATTGACAGCCGAATCACTTGTGGGAACGCAAGCGCCCGCTTTTCAACTGGATGATGCCCGCGGCGGACAGGTCTCGTTAAGTGATTACACTCAACAGAAAATACCGGTTCTGCTCTTTTTCCACATGGCGGTTGGCTGACCGCCGTGCATGAAGCAAATCGTGGATTTGCAAAACAGCTCAACATTCCAGGCCCTGAACGTGCAGGTTATCAGTATTGCCCGCGACTCCGTCGCCGAAATGGCCCCGGAAATTCCCCGCCTGGGCATTACCTCTGTCCCGGTTCTCTCCGACCCGGATCTGAGTGTGTCAGCACAATATGATGTACTGAAATGGGCCATCGGCAACGGCGAACCAAGCCATACCTTTGTTTTGGTCGATGGTAACGGAAAAATTGTCTGGATCAAAGATTATGGTGCGCCTGACAACCCGGACCGCACCATGTATGTCGAAGTCCCGGAGCTTGTGCGCTATGTTCGTGAATATGTGAATTAAAAGGCGTTAAGGCCCATAAGGGGTTGCTCAGCGGTAAGGAAAGTCAGGCATAAACAAAGAGACTATCCCGGTGATTTTTGTCACGGTTTTTATTGTGACAGGATTTTTGTTGGCAGCGCAGGCACGGGCCCATGGCGACGATGGCCGTGGCAATGGGCCAGCTGCGAATGGTTTGAAAACTCCTCCTGCTAACTTTTACATCTCGATTATCCACCCAGCATCTTCGTCATCATCTTTTTCATTGTTGCGTTCTTCAGCATCCCCATCATCCACATTTCGCCAATC
>NZ_JCBCBS010000110.1:0-12994 GCF_059864205.1 Pelovirga sp. | reverse complement strand
GATATGGTGCCGGGTGGCCAGCGCCATGATCCGGCTGATCTCTTGCGTGGTGCCGGGGTGAACCACCGCTGCCGGCAGAAACTTGCGCTGGGTGGCATCGTAGGAGTAACAGATCAGCGAAGCCTTGTCGGTGAGGACATGTTCCTTGCCGACAATCTGCTCAAGGCCGTTGATGATGGTTTTGTCAAGCATAGATGGTCCTGTCCTGTTTTTTTAAAAGGGGCTTATGCAAAAGGTTATCGCATCTGTTCAGCATCGGGCCTTTGAATCCTATGTCAAGGGACGCGATTGTTTCCCGTTGGGTCATCCATGACCGCTTTTTGTCGCCGTCCATGGCGACAAAAAGCCTTGCCACAGGATCCAAAGGCCCTGCGCAGGGATAGAGCTGAATAGTTACAGAAATAGTACACATGGACAACAGGGAGGTTAGCCATGACACAACAGATCGCTCCGAACGGTGGCGCACAGCCGTTGATCGCTGATGGTGGTTATTTCGGCGTTAAGCAGACCTCGGATCGTTTCGTCGATTTTGCCGTCAGTGCCTTTGGTCGGGTATGGGCGGAAATATCACAAAAAACTTATGAAGCCATTATGGGAAAACTGGACACCTTCGCTGCCGGTTTTGACCAGTAACAACAGGAGATGGTTATGGTCGATCGAATTGATGGAAATAGAGGATACGGACCGCTGGGGCCGCTGGGAAGAGCCGACAAGGCGACCAACGTCAAGAAAAATGACGGTGGCAGGCAGGCCGATCGCGTCGATTTTTCCAGTGCCCTGAAAGATGCTGAAAAGGCCGGCGCCGCCACATCCGCTCAGGAGACAGCGCGCATGGACAAGATCGCAGCACTCAAAAGTCAGATCCAGGACGGCACCTACAAGCCTGACCTGAACAAGGTCGCTGCCAGCCTGCTCCCCTTTCTGATGCGGGAGAGTTGATCATGGCCGATCCCCAGGTTAGACAAACACTCGAGCGCCTGCTTGAGCTGCTTGGGCAGGAACGTGAAGCTGCTCAGCGCCTCGATATGGACGATCTACAGATGATCGTTGCGGATAAGGAAGAGGTGATTAAGGGGCTGGTGATTGCTCCGGAGCAGGTTGACGGGCTACAGGATCTGCTCAAGGAGATCGACCACGAAAATCGCCGCAACGCCTTTTTGCTGTGGACCGGACTGAACTGGGTACGTGATCTGATGGGGTTTTTCGGCAAAGCTGCCATGCCTCAGGTGTACGGCGGTTCGGGTCAGTCCCGCACCCTGCATCAGGGTGGGCGACTGTTGTCAGGAAAGGTATAGACTATGGGTGGACTCAATGCTGCGCTGAATTCCGGCCGCACCTCATTACAGACCAATCAAAAAGCCATCGAGATTACCGGTCTGAATGTCGCCAACGTCAATACCGAAGGCTACTCGCGTCAGACCCCCTATCTGACCCCTTATCCGGCCCTGGCTTTTGGTGACTATTTTATCGGTACCGGTGTTACCGTTGGATCGGTCAAGCGTTCCCATGATGTCTTTCTTGCCGGTCAGATCAAAGACAAATCGAGGGAAGTCGGCCTCGAGAACAGTATGCTCACCCCCCTGGCCGAACTGGAGCGTGTCATCGGTATCGGTGAAGGCAGCCTGGCGGATGAGTTTGACCAGTTTTTTGATGCCTGGCGTCAATTGTCCACCAATCCCGGCGGCGAAGTTGAGCGGCAGGCGGTATTGCAGCGTGGGGAGTTGATCGGTCGCGCATTTTCCACTATCTATCGTGAAATCCAACAGTCGGTAAACAATATCAACACTACCATCACCTCCAAGGTGGATGGCGTGAATCTGGCACTTGAGGAGGTAGCGCAGCTCAATACGCGGATCTCAGCACTGGAAATGACCGGCCAGGACGCCAACTCCGACCGTGACCGCCGCGATGTGCTGCTCAAAATCCTCGCTACCAGTATCGGCGCCACCACGTTCGAAACCTCCACCGGTGCCGCTTCGGTGCAACTACCCAACGGCATGCCCCTGGTGGAAATGGGCAAGGCCAATCAGATTAACGCCGTGTTTTCCGGTGCCGACGTCAGTCTCGAGCTGAGCTTCGGCACGACCACCCTGCCCCTCGAACGCAACGCTTTAGGGGGTGAATTCCGCGGCCTCTACGAAGTCCGCGATGTCATGATCCCCGATGTTGTTCATCGTCTTGATGCGCTGGCTTTTGAGTTTGCTACCCGGGTAAACGATGCTCATCGGGAGGGTATGGAGCTGAACGGGGGTCAAGCCGGCAATTTTTTTGAGCAACCTTTAGCTGTTGCTGATGCCTCATCCAATCTGCGGATGGCTATTTCCTCAACCAGCCAGATTGCTGCCGGTGAATCAGCGGCCCCTGGCGATAACAGAAACGCTCTGGCGATACTGTTGCTGGAGCAGGAGCAGCTACTCGGCAACGACACCTTCGTCTCTTATTACGGCAAGATTGCTTCCACCGTTGGTGTCGAGGCTGCCCGCAATCGTCAGGCCGCTCAGGGCTACAAGGACAGTCTGGTGCAACTGGAAAATATGCGTGACGGCATTGATGGTGTATCCCTCGAAGAAGAGATGATCAACCTGCTCAAATATCAGCGTGGTTTCGAAGCATCGGCGCGTTTTTTGTCGACCGTTGATGAGATGATGGCCACCCTGATGACCCTGAAACGCTAGGTGATATTATGAAAGCAACGCAAGCCACGACTTACCGCAGCCTGCAGGCATTTCTCGATCGTACCTCCAATCGGTTACAGACCCTGCAGTTACAGGCGGCGACCGGGAAAAAGCTCAATCGCCCGTCCGATGACCCAACCGCCATCAGCCCGGTGCTAAGTGCCCGCACCCAGATCCAGGCTGCCGATCGTTATATCGAAACCATTGCTACCGGTCTTGACCGTATCAGCAATATGGATGGTTATCTCAACGGTATTGGCAACACCATGATCCGCCTGAAAGAGATCGCTATCGCCGGGGTTAACGGTGCCTTGAGCCCAGCCGACAGGGAGACTTATGCGAGCGAGGTGAATCAGTTGCGTGAAAGCCTGCTTGCCGATGCTAACGCCAGTGTGGATGGCAAATACCTGTTCGCCGGTTTTGAGGAAAAGACGCCACCCTTTGTACTCAATCTGGATTATGACCCGGATGATCCCACTGCCGGGCCTGCTGTTATCTATCAGGGCGACACGGGTGTCGTTGAATTTGAAATTGCCCCCAATGAACTGATTACCGTGAACCTTGCCGGTAACAGGCTGATGCAGGATCCGATAGATATCTTCGGTCTGGTAACGCAATTGGCAGCGGCTTTGCGTAGCGATGATCCGGCGGCTGTTGCCGCCTTGATCGATCCGCTGGAAGATGCAGCCAATCAGATTCGTGCCGAACGCAGTCTGAAAGGAAACATCGGCCGGCGCCTGGAAATTGCCGGTTCACAGATGGAAAAGATCAAGATTGATATGGAAGCGTTCCGTTCCCGCTACGAGGATGCTGATCTTATCGAAACCATCACCCAGTTGCAGCAGCAGGAGCAGAGTTTCCAGGCAGCTTTGAATGTGACAGGTAGGGTATCGAGTCTGTCAATACTGGATTATATTTAAGAAACAGCCACCAAGGCACCAAGAACACCAAGACAATCTGTTTTTGATTTAAAAATAGGATTTCTTGAAGTTTTGACTGTGAAAAGGCTTCTCTTGGAGTACTTTGTGTCTTGGTGGCGAGATTTTCTTCTAAACTGTACCCGGAGGCGGTACGGACAACCAGCCAGGAGGCACACAATGTTAGTACTCACACGCAAAGCCGGAGAAGGCATCATCATTGGCGATGATGTCAAAATCACCATCATCGAAGTGAAGGGCGGCGGCATCCGCATCGGGATTGATGCCCCCCGCGACATGAAAGTTCATCGTCAGGAAGTCTACGACAAAATCAAACAGGAAAATCAGGAGGCAACACAGTGGGATATAGTCGATCTCAATGCGCTCAGCACTATGATGTCAACGGGGAGGAAAAAATCATGAAAAAAATACAATCCCGTTTTGGTGAAATCGACTATGATCCCGCCAACACCCTGTTGTTCCCTGCTGGTCTGATCGGTTTTGAAGCCTTACGCCATTTCGTGGTTATGCCTAACGAAAAAGAAGGTCCCCTGTTCTGGATCCAGAGTGTAGAAGACCCGATGGTGGCTTTTGTTTTAACCACTCCGACCGACTTTTTCCTTGATTATGCCGTTGCGCCGGACAGTCGCGAGCGTGAGAAGCTGGGGATCGGCGCCGAAGATCCCTACCTGGTGGTGAGCGTAGTGACAGTGAGTCCGGAACGTAAAATCACCCTGAACCTGGCCGCGCCGATATTCTTTGCGCCTGCTACCAACCGTGCCATTCAGGTGATCATCGAAGGCGCCCAGTACAGCCCGCGTACGCCATTGCCGGAGGTTGAGGTCGTGCAACAATAGCAAGGGGCCATTTCATTGTGTCCTAATGTCTGTTTTCTTGCAGGGGCGGTGCCTTGTGCCCGCCCACTGCCAAGGAGGCGGTGCAGAATGCCGCTGTCTCTGAACGGGGATGTTACCAGCCGTTTTTTAACGTTGCCGTACCCTGCCATGCCTCGTCCTGGTTGTGCCTCTAGCAACAGAAAAGGCAGAATTGTCGTTCTTTTTCTCTAAAGATTTTAAAAGGTCAGGTCGAAAAGCTAACCAACGGGGAGTCCTGTCCGGGTAAAGGAGGTGATGGAGCAGCGTAGTAGCGGATACCACCCCAGGCTAGCAAGCAGAACAATTTTACCGGCTAAGCAATAATTCTTTGCAACGCTAACAATCTTTGGGCACGGATGCCCGAAACTTAACTTTCATGGAGGAACATCATGGCTTTAACCATCAACACGAACGTCGCTTCCCTTAACGCCCAACGTAACCTGAGCCAATCACAAGGTGCTCTTAACACCGCCATGCAGCGCCTGTCTTCCGGCCTGCGTATCAACTCCGCCAAGGACGACGCCGCCGGTCTGGCTATTTCTGACCGTATGACCTCGCAGATCCGTGGCATTAATCAGGCCGTTCGTAATGCCAACGACGGAATTTCCGTAGCCCAGACCGCAGAAGGTGCCATCGGCGAGATCACCAACATTCTGCAGCGTATGCGCGAACTGGCCGTTCAGTCCGCTAACGACAGCAACAGTGCCGATGACCGTATTTCCCTGCAGGCAGAAGTTGCTCAGCTGATTGAAGAAATTGACCGGATTGCCGGAACGGCTGAGTTTAACGGCAGCCCCTTGTTGAATGGCAACGGTGAAGAACTGGTATTTCAGGTTGGTTACAAGGCAACCGAAAATGATCAGATTAAAATTGATTTTGGTGACTTAGACATGACCTCCGGAGAATTGGGGGTTGATGGCGTGGATTTGGCAACCGCTGGGAGCGATATCGCCAGCACTCTTGACGCCATTGATGCCGCTTTGACCGCAGTCGCTTCCGCTCGTGGGACTTTGGGTGCGGTACAGAATCGTTTCGAGTCAACCATCGCCAACCTGCAGAATATTTCCGAAAACGTTTCCGCGGCCCGAAGCCGGATCATGGACGCTGATATCGCTCAGGAAACCTCTAACCTGACCAAGTTCAACATCCTCCAGCAGGCTGGTGTGTCGATTCTGGCGCAGGCCAATCAGGCTCCGGTGTTGGCGCTGACTCTGCTTGGTTAATAACAATCACCCCCCTTAATCCCCCCTATTACATAGGGGGGAAATGAAAAAATCCCCCTTGCGCAGCAGGGGGGAGCCGTGCCCCAGGCACCGAAGGGGGTAGGGGTTGGAATTCAAGCAAAACACAAACCGGGAATCGGCCTTATAACCGGTTCCCGATTTTCCCCGCTGATGGCGGGACAACTCACGGAGGAGTATATGAACGTTGAGAGTTTGATTCACACTCAGGGTGCCGGCCAGTTTCAGTTGAGCAGGGGGGCTGACCAGGTCACTGGGGCACGCAAACAAAAGGCTGATGCTGCGGTCAGCGACAGCGCCCGGCAGCAGATTCAGCCGGAAGAGTTGCTGCAGCAGATCAACGCACTGACGGAAGATGGCCTCTACAGCGTCCGTTTTGAAAAGGACAATGCCGGCGGCGGTATGGTGGTAAAGGTCGTTGATCGTGAAACCGGCGAGGTAATCCGCCAGATTCCAACGGATGAATCACTTGCATTGTCCCAACGCCTGCACGATTTACGCGGCAACCTGGTGCAGACCGAAGGCTGATCCCTGATTGTATTGATCGGGAACATTTGCGGGAGATGGTTATGTCAATCACATTTGGCGGCCTGGCAACAGGGATAGATACGGATGCGATCGTTTCGACGCTGATGAAGATCGAGCGGGCGCCCATCGATCGTCTGCAAAAAGATCAGGCCTATTTTAAAAATCGCTTGAATGCTTTTTCCAAGCTCGAAGAAAAGCTAAAGGCCTTTTTAGCTAAAGCCGAAGCCACTGACAGCGCCACCAAGCTGAATTCTCCCTCGATCAACTCGAGTTCCGATGACTATCTGACAGTTACCGCACGCAACACCGCCGCTGTCGGCTCGTACCAGATGAGGGTCATGGCGCTGGCGCAACAGCAGAAAGATGTCAGTCAGGGCTATGTCAGTAAAACGGCAGCCGAATTCGGAACCGGCACTATCAGTTTGACCGTGGCCGGCGAGGTCCTCTCGATTGCCATCGATAGCGCAAGCAACTCCCTCGAAGGGATCGCCAAAGCGATCAACGATGCCAATCCGGGAGTGGGTGCAACGATCATCAATGACGGTACAGACAATCCTTATCGTCTGGTGTTGACCGGCAACGATGTGGCGCAGACCTTTTCTCTGGATGCTTCCGGTTTAAGTGGCGGCAGCGAACCCGCGCCTGTCATGAACACCACCCAGATCGCTCAGCAGGCTCATGTTCAGATTGACGGAATTGATGTTTATGCCAACAGTAATACGGTGGACGGTTCCATTCCCGGGTTGGTCATGGAATTGTTGCGGGCTGATCCGGATATGGCCACCACCATCAACATTTCTACCGACAAAGAAGCCACCGGCGCAAAGATCAAGGAGTTTGTGTCAGCTTACAATGACATCATCACCTTTCTCGCCGAGCAGAAGGATTCGGGCTGGGGTAATGATTCGGCTTTTCGATCGATCAAAGGCCAGTTGCAGAGTTTTCTGGTGTCTCGCCGGGGTGAGGGTGCATTTTCCAGCCTTTCCCAGTTGGGGTTTGAAACTCAGCGCGACGGAAAAATCCTGTTGAATGATGCCACCTTCAATCGCGTCATGGAAGATAATTTTGCCGGTGTGGTTGCCCTGCTCGCCGGTTCCGGTGAGACTTCCGGGGTCAGTGCGCAGTTCGCAGCCTATCTCAAAGGGATCACCGACCGGACCGATGGGATTTACGCCGGTCGTAAAAAAACTACCGACAGCAGTATCCGCCAGATAGATCAACGCATTACCGGCCTGGAAGCGCGGATGGAACAGAAGGAAAGAACCTTGCGGACCCAGTTTGCCGCCATGGAGCAACTGGTCAGCGGATTGAACGCCCAGGGCGGTTATCTGCTTCAGCAGTTGGCCAATATGCCGACCATCGGTAGTACGCAGAAATAACTATTTTCAGGGATATCGTCCGACCCTGTCAGGAGCAATAGATGAACGCCTACTCCAACCAGTATCACAATAACCAGGTAATGACCGCTTCCCCCGAGCAGATTCTGATCATGCTCTATGACGGCGCTATCCGTTTTGTCCGTCAGGCCGGGCAGGCCATTGAAGACCTACGCCCCGCAGACAAGTCGGTGGCTATCGGTAAGGCCATGGCGATTGTGACGGAGTTTTCCAACACCCTCAATTTTGAGGCGGGTGGTGCGATTGCTGATGATTTGTATCGTCTCTATGACTTTGCCATCCGTGAACTGTCGGCGGTAAACGCCCGTGGTGACATCAAACGTCTGCAGGGGGTCGAGCAGATTCTCCTCAATCTGCGCGAAGGTTTTGTCGGGGCGATTGAGATCAACCGGGGAAAAGTGCAGGCGCCTCCGTCAGTCACTGATAATGGCGAAATAAAGCGGATGGCCGTCTCTTTTTGATACGCGTTTTTGTTGAAAATGGGCTTTATTCCGGTGCTACGGCTGTCAGGGGGCAGGAAAGTCAACATGGAACACTATCTGATTAAATCAATTGACCAATACCGGGTGATCATCGCTCACGCGCGCCGTCTGGAGAGCTTGCTGCAGGATGCCGATTCGGCAGCGCTGCAGAACTATACCGAAGAGTTACAGCGGTTACAGGACGATGCCGGCGTCAACGATGAGCGCGTGTTTGAGCTGTATGCTGCTGACAGTGAATACTGGAAGCAGCATCCTCTGTTCATTGAACGCAATGAACTGCTTGAGCAGATTGTTGAATTGAACCATTTGCTATTGCCAAGAATTCGTGGCATCATGGCGGTCATTGCCAGCGAGTTGGCACAAATCAAGAGCGGCCGTACCGCCGTTGCCGGTTACCATCGCCCCGTCACCAATCTCCCCGCAGCCGCACGCGGAGTGGGGTAGTGTCGGCGGGAACAAAATTTATACAGAGACAGGAACACAGAGATCCAGTAGTTACCCTTCATCAGAAGCCAGACTAGCTGGATTTTTATCTGGCCCCTGGTTCCTGAATTTTGTATTCAATATCCTCTATTCTGAATTCCAACACCCCGCTGCTTGTAGCGGTGGAATCTACTTGAAAAGTGACATGCCATGTCTGTACTCGATCATCTCCAGGATTACCGTGTTGTCAAAGTGGCCCTTCCCCTCGAGGGGGGCAAACAGGCCCACCTGGACGGTGTTGCTAAGCTGACATCGTCACCGCAGTTTGAAATTACCTTTCTGCCTGATCAGCTTGAAAAACTCTCCCTCGATAAAAAAACCACCTGCCGGGTCATGCTCGATGTCGCCGGTGAGCACAAGTCCATTACGGCACGCATTGTTGACCAGCCGATCGCCGAGCGTGTGTTGCTGGAGCAGGTTGAGAGTTTTGTCCATAAGCAGAAGCGTGAGTATTTTCGAGTTGATGCCAGCCTGTCGGTGAGTTATTGGTTGATCGACGCGGAGCATCCGGTGGCCAGCCCGGTGGTCTCTGCGGTGAATATCAGTGGTGGCGGTATTCGCCTGCCGGTGACACAGAAATTGCCCGTGGGTGCGCGCGTTGGTTTTGAAATCATCATCGATGAACCGGCGGCAGTGATCGAGGGTGTCGGTGAGGTGGTCGCTTATTACGCCAACGGTGATGGGCCATCGGCAGCCTTTAAATTTATCGGGTTGGAAGAGGAGGATCAGGATGCTATTGTTTCCTTTTGCCTGGCGGAGCAGCGCAAGCAGTTGCGCCTCAAGATCAAGGTAATCGACTCTTCTTCATAGGAATAACATCGCCGTATGTCGATTCTTGCCTATCTTGATGACTATCGGGTTGTAAAAATCACTCTACCGATCGAGGGGGGTGCTGTCGCTCAGTTTGATGCCGTGGCGCGGGTGATCAAAGCGCCGCAATTTGAAGTGATTTTTTTAACAGGGCAACTCAAGGAATACGCCCTTGATCCCACCGTGTTATGTCTTCTCGTCTTTGACGTTGCCGGCGCCATCAAATCGATCCAGGCCCGTATTGACCATCAGCCCGCTGCCGACAAGCTGGTGCTGGAACTGGTGGAGTCATTCTCCTATTTACAAAAACGTGAGTATTTTCGAGTTGATGCTGAGCTGTCTATCAGCTGGTGGCGAGTCGATGATGAGGATGCTGCCGTGAGTACGGTGCAGGGCACGGCAAATATCAGTGGTGGCGGGGTGCGGTTTCCGGTAGCCTAAAAGGTGTCGCGTGGGGAACACCTGGGGGTGAAGATTCTCCTCAATGTGGATTTGCCGTTGATTGAGTGTGTCGGTGAGGTGGTTGGGAGCTATCTGCTCGGCCGCGACCATTTTCTGGCGCTGAAGTTTGTTGCCATTGAAAATGATGATCGCGATGAAATTATCGCTTTTTGTCTAGCTGAACAGCGCCGGCAGTTGCGGCTGAAGGTTCAGGTGCTGGACAGTCTTTAACTTTCAGAATTCAGGCACGTTGTGCCGGTGTCGGAAAAATCACGGCAAACTCTTCACCGCCATAGCGGCAGCAGACATCGCTGGTGTGGGCCGATTTTTTTGCAATGTTGACGATTTGTTGACGCAGGTTCACCATGACAGGGTCAATGCCACTGATTGGACAAGCCGATTTAGATCTTTGTTCAACCTTCCGCCGCCAAGGCACAAAGTCCGCCCAAAAAAAACAGTAAAAACTGATCCCAGGCTTGCTTCTCTTGGTGTTCTTTGAGTCTTGGTGGCTAAACAGCGATTTTTCCTTTGATGCTGAGCGTAAAAGTCCGATAGTAGCCGAATGGCCATAACTTCGATCCCTTCTCCTCCTAATCTGTTTCTGCTTCCCGCGTTGCCCGCCGTCAGTTCGGCCTCTGCTGTTGCCGCCGGCTTGCGCCCGGGGCAACTGGTGCGTGCCCTGGTGGTAGCTACCGCGGCGCGGGAGGATTTACTTCTTGAAATCGGCAAAGAGCGTTTTCGTCCGGTCAGCAGTCGCCCGTTGCAGCCCGGTCAGGTGCTTGATTTGCGCATCATTCAGACCACACCACGGCTGGAAGCGCTGGTAGTGAATAATCGCCTGCAAGAGCAGTTGGTCGTGCGTCTGCCGTCATTGTCGCAACCCTTTGACTGGGCCGGCCTGCTGGAACGTTTGCAAAGCCCCGAGTTGGCCCGGCAACTACCCCCGGCACAACAGACGTTGGTGAACCAGTTGCGCCAGCTTCTCGACCCGGGGCAGGGACCTAATACCGGTCTGCGTGAGCAGGTCAATCAACTTGTTTCACAGCTGCGTGCGTTTGGTTTGGATGATGAGGGAGGCGCACGAACTGCAGTGCCCCTATCCGGAGTCGCCCCGATCAATATGGTTGCGCTGCCGGCAACAAGTTTTCCTGCGCTGGTGGCATCAACAGAACAATCACGGCTGCTGGTGCAGTTGCTGGTGCGCCTGCAGACGCAGCTTGTGGCGCTGATCGAGCTGGGTGGCGAGAAGATGTCAAGAAATTGGCAAAAGGCTACGGCAGAAGTTTTCACCCAACTAGGTCAATATGCTGACGCTCGTTCCCTGCCGGCCTTGCGGACACGGGAATGGACGCAGGCGCTCCAGCTGCTCCGCCACCACCCGGGGGTCACCGCGCAGATCAGGCAACAGGCAGCAAAATTGCTGTTGCAGTTCGAACTGCTGCCGAGTGCGCCGCCGGCGTCACCAAATTCCTGGGTGGATGGCGCCCCTACAACTGCTGCCACGACCCACTTGTCGCAGATCCCGCTACCACAACAACAGCTGTACACCGCGCTGCAGCCGCTGCTGCAGGAGTTGAAAGGTCTGCTCGGGATGGGCAACGATGTCCCGCGCGCCGCTGCTGTGCTGAATGTGCCAATGGCCCCTGATCTGCTTGGCCGAATTGAGGGCTTGAGCAGCCACATCCATCAGCTGTTAACCCGCGAAGGTATTGCGCCCTTGCTGCAACAGGGTCTGCAGCTGGTAGCTGTGCAGCTGCAACAACTGACCATGGTCCCAGCCATCCCCACGCGTGGCGAGGCACTGGGGTTTTTGTCCCAGTTTTTCGGATTGCACCTCGAACGTGAGTTGCTGCTGGGTAAGCAAAAACAGGCGCTGGCCAACCTCAAGCAGACATTGTTGACCCTGCAGCAGAAAAGTGGTGAGGATCTCCGTGAACCGTTGAACCGCCTTGAGCTGTTTCAGCTGTGCAAAGCGCGCTTCAGTGAGTCGCAGCTGCAGTTTCTGCCCTTGCCTATGGTTGGTCTCAGCGACGGCTATTTGCTTGCCGGTCGCCGGCAGACGGGAGAGCAGGATGATCTTGACCGCAAACCACCGGAAGATGTACAGATTTCCCTGTCGTTGCGTCTCTCCAGTCTCGGCAGTATGCGCGTCGATCTCAATCTGTTGTCCGATCAAGGGTTGATGGTGCGCCTGGCCTGCGAGGATCGCCACAAGATGGAATACCTCAAAGGGTGTGAAGAAGAGCTTGCCGGCGCCCTGACCCAGCTGAAGCTCAGGCAGATTCACTATAGCGCCGATGCCCGGCACCCTCTTAAACAGCTGCAGCAGTCGTTATTACCACACCAGAGCACCCTGCTCGATACGAGGGCCTGATGACCAGAAGCACTCAACCGTTGCGCGCCATTGCCCTGCATTACGACCACAAACCCCTCGCCACTCCCAAGGTGGTAGCCGCCGGTCAGGGGGACTTGGCCCAGCGCATCATTGCCGCCGCCAAAGCGGCCGGCGTCGATATTGTTGAAGATCCTGATCTGCTTGAGGTACTGGGGCGGGTGCCGGTGGGTGAGGATATCCCGCCCGAGTTGTTTCAGGCAGTAGCTGAAATTCTCGCCTTTTTGTATCGGGTCAACGGCCGCTTCGGGGTAGAGGAGGGTGATTGAAAAATAACTTTACAGTCTCAATTTGGTTGGTGTATCTTCCCTGTTTCGCGGAGAGGTGACCGAGAGGCCGATGGTGCTCGCCTGGAAAGCGGGTGTAGTGAAAGCTACCGGGGGTTCGAATCCCCCCCTCTCCGCCATACGATAAACGGCTGAAAAATCCTCATCTGCTGCGTTCCCTTCCTTTTTGTAGCAACGACGTATTAAGCTATACGCCTTTTGCTACAAAAACTCAGGCGCCTTACAGCTGAGTTTTTTGAGCCGTTCTGGGAAGCGCGGTGGTAGAAAAAAGCCTGATAAATCCCTTTTTAGTTGTTTGTCATAAGTAGGCTACATAGGTTGAAAATGTTGCCGGTAGAAGTGACAGCCGGGTCCTGCGCAACAGGCGGCCGTAAACCCCGTCAGGCCCGGAAGGGAGCAGCGGTAGCGGTTTGAATGTGTGCCGCGGGGGTGCCCGGCTGTCTCTTGTATCGGCAATTTTTTTCCG
>NZ_JCBCBS010000168.1:0-6868 GCF_059864205.1 Pelovirga sp. | reverse complement strand
GCTCAATCTCCCCGGCATGTTGGATAAAGTCAGCCAGAATATGCTGATCAAGCAGATGGCTGGTTGTCTGTGATTCAATCGTTGTCATAACGCCCTGTTTACGCGTTGGTGTTAATTAAATTGGTTAAGGCATAGGATCGTAACGCCCTGCCAAGGGACGATGTGCGCAATTCCCGACCGGTTTTTACAACCCCCACTAACCTTCCCCTCCCACCCTTTAGCGGTCGAGGTCCGCCAAGATAAAATCAATCGACCCCATCACTGCAATCATATCTGCCAGCATGCTCCCTTTGCAGATCCACGACAACGCCTGCATGTGGGCAAAGGACGGGGTGCGGATCCGGCAGCGGTAGGCGCTGCTGCCACCATCACTGACCAGGTAATAACCGCACTCCCCCTTACTTGATTCCGTCGCCCGATACACTTCGCCCAGGGGCGCAACCGGACCGCTCGAGACATTGACAAAGTGATGAATCAGGCTTTCGATGTTATGCAGACCATCACCACGTTGCGGATAGGCATAGCGGTAGTCGTCGGTCATCCAGCGTCCGCCCGGCATGCGTTCTGCCGCCTGCTTGACAATCCGCAACGACTGGCGCAGTTCCTCCAGGCGCACGCGGTAGCGATCAAAGCAGTCCCCGCCAGTGAAACTTACCACATCAAAATCAAAGTCGTTATAGGCGCTGTAGGGCATGGTACGGCGCAGATCCCAACTGGAGCCGCAGGCGCGCAGGTTGGGGCCGGAGAAGCCCCAATCGAGGGCTTCATCCAGGCTGACAATGCCAACCCCTTCACTACGGGCGCGGAACACCGGACCATCAGTCAACATACTGTCAAGTTCGTTGATGCGTTTGTCAAAATCGCTGGTGAATTTATCAACCTTCTGTTTCCACCCTTCCGGCAGGTCCAGGGGCAGACCGCCGATGCGCAGCCAGGATGGATGCATGCGCCCGCCGGTGATCATTTCAACGATGTCGAAGATCTTTTCGCGCGAGTCGAAACAGTAGAAGACCGGGGTCATGGCCCCGACATCATGAGCGTAGGTGCCAAGCCAAACCAGATGGCTGGCCAGACGGAACAGTTCACACAGCATTACCCGGGCATAATCAGCGCGTGGCGGAACCGAGACCCCGAGCAGGGTTTCGAGGGAGTGCAGATAAGCCAGATTGTTCTGAACCCCGGAGAGATAATCGATACGGTCGGTGTAGGGAATAAATTGTGCCCAGTGCTGGCGCTCACCGATCTTTTCGGCACCACGGTGGTGATAGCCGAGATCGACATCGATATCGGTCAACTCTTCCCCCTGCATCCTCAATACCACGCGTAAGACACCGTGGGTACCGGGATGGTGCGGCCCGAGGTTCAGCACCATGCTGCCGTCATCGGCGCCGGGCAGGGGCACCAGTTTATCCGCTGCCACCGGGATATAATCCATAGCGGTATCAACGGTAAAGGGAGGCATGTCGGTAGCGCGCGACGGGTGTTCCTTGCGCAAGGGGTGCCCTTCCCAGGCGGCCGGCATCAGAATCCGCCGCAGGTCCTTATGGCCGGCAAAGGTAATGCCGAACATATCAAAGACTTCACGCTCATACCAGCCGGCCGACGGCCAGATTTCAGTAATACTGGGGGCCTCGGGGTATTCACCGCTCAAAGGCACCTTGATGCGCAAATAGCCGGGGTCGCTGAAGTTAAGCAAATGATAGACCAGGGTAAATTGATGATCACGCGGCTGGCGCCGCAGGCGTTCATCAATCGCAGTCAGATCTTCGAGGCGCTGATACTTGATCACCGCTTCGTGTTTGAGAAAGTAAAGCAGCTCACGAATCCGCGCCGACGGACAGATCACCACCGGCATATCAGCCGCTAACGGATCAATCGTCACATCCCCCTTGAAGCGCTCCTGTACGTCACGATAGACGGCCTCGGCCGAGGGTGGAAACTCCTGCTTGGGCTGCGGCGGGCGCCAACTGCCGGCAGACCGATTGTGTTTGAATTCAGGTGGCTGCTGCACAGTTCCACGAATCGGACTATTGCCGTAGCCCGGCCCACGCGGATCACGGCTCTTGGTTAGGCCATCGACCAGCGGCGGCACCGTTGTTCCTTCACTGCCCCCCGCCATACCAAAGACCTTACGCGCCGGCTGTTCCTCGGCGACAATTTTTTTCTGCAGCTCGATAATCCCCTGCAAAAAAGCCTCGGGACGGGGTGGACATCCGGGGATATAGACATCCACCGGCAGAATCTGGTTGACCCCCTGGATGACACTGTAAACATCGTACATGCCGCCGGAATTGGCGCAGCTGCCCATGGCGATCACCCATTTGGGGTTGGGCATCTGCTCATAGACGCGCAGAATCGAAGCACCCATCTTCTTAAACGGCGTGCCGGAGATGATCATCACATCCGACTCACGCGGGGTGCCACGCAACACTTCCGCGCCAAAGCGCGCCAGGTCAAAACGCGGGGTCATGCTCGTCATCATTTCGACAAAACAGCAGGACAGCCCAAAAAACATCGGCCAGAGGCTGTTTTTACGCCCCCAGTTAATCAGGTCATCGGCACGGGTGAGCAACACCCCTTGCGGCAGCTTTTCACTCATAAAGATCTCCTGCGCCGATTACGAGCGGGCTGCACGCCCCAGTCCAGTGCGCCCATCTTCCACAGATACACCAGTCCTAAAAAAAGATTGACGATAAAAAAGGAAATCTGCCAGAAGCCGTTCCAGCCGAGCAGATCATAAGCGACGGCCCAGGACACAATAAACACCGCTTCCAGGTCAAAAATAATAAAAAAGATGGCGACCAGATAAAAAGGGACCGGACCACTAAGCCGCGCGTCACCAATCGGATCAACCGCCGATTCATAAGGCGCATTTTTTTCGGCAGAGGTGGTGCGTTGCCCGAGAAACCGGGCAAGAAACATCAGCAGCAGAATCAAACTTACGGCAATAACACTGTAAAGGGCGAAGGAAATGAAACCTTCGACGCCTGCCGGGGTCACCGGTGGTGAAACAGTGCCTGCATCTGGAAGGGGCATGATATCTCCAGCAAAGGGGAAAGCTTTTACCTAAAGACCGTCATGAATGAACACGCGACGGATACTACCACATCTGTCAGCAATCAGAGAAGCCGTGTGTTAAAAAGTTGTACTTTTTTTACCCAGCCGACCGGGACACGCCGCTTGCCGCTTTTACAATCTCGCACCGCGCCAATTCATCACAACGCTCATTTTCGGCGTGGCCATCGTGGCCCTTGACCCAGACCCATTCAATATCATGGATTTTTACCAGCTCAAGCAGGCGTTCCCACAAATCACGGTTGGCTACCTCCTCTTTCTTCGAGTTGCGCCAGCCGTTGCGACGCCAGCCGGCAGACCATTCGGTCACCCCTTTGATCAGGTATTGGGAATCGGTGGTCAAACGGATGCGACACGGGCGCTTCAAGGCTTCAAGGCCAACGATCGCCCCGAGCAACTCCATCCGGTTATTGGTGGTCAATTCAGCAAAGCCCGATAGCTCCTTCTCTTGTTTGCCGAAGCGCAAGAGGGTGCCGTAGCCACCAGGACCAGGGTTACCGGAACAGGCCCCATCGGAAAAAATTTCTACAAGTTGTGAATGTTGATTAGTCAACGCACGATCCTTGTTATCTAACAAAAATAGTAACTATTCACCACTGTCCTTGCGCAGGATCGGGGATTCTATGGCAAGGGTGTTTGTCGCCATGGACGGCGACAACAAGCGGTCATGGATGACGAAAAGCGTCCCTTGACATAGGATCCCCGATCCGGTGCTAAGCAGATACCATTTATCAATACCAGTCTTCGATTTGTAGTTTAGCGATCCGGCTGAATTCTTTTGTATTGTGGGTCACCAGTGTGGACTGGTTGGCCAGGGCAGTAGCCCCGATCAGAGTATCGAAGGGGCCAATTGGTGTCCCCGCTTTTTCGAGTTGGGCACGGATGGCAGCAGCGACCTTGGCCTCTTTTGCGGTAAAATCAAGGATGCTGACGATTGAAATAATTTCCTCAAGCTGTTCCATTCTTTTGTCAGGTGCGCTGGATTTAGCGATACCGACCTCAAGTTCAAACAAAACAATACTTGGTATTCCAATCTCCCTTGGGGAATGGTTGAGCAGATTTTTCGCAACATTCCCGACACCTTTAAAAAAATAAATCAATGTATTGGTGTCAAGAACATACATCACAATTTCTCCCTGATGGTATCAACGCCGGAGGATGACCTGATCTCTTCTGCCATAGGCATGTCATCCCATGTACCGGCAAATCTGACGACTGACTCCGGCCACCGATCCAGGGTTTTTTCTTTAATCAATTGAGCAACCCATTTGCTTTGAGAAAGATTTTCAGACTGTGCAGCCGCGCGCATTTTAGCTTCGATCTCATCATCCAGATAAATTGTGACCTGTCCCATGGAAAACCTCCACAACCAACACAAAAGTATATGTGTAATCATATGTGCTTTTAGTGAAGAGGTCAACGGCACTTTAAACGAGGGACAAAACAAAAACCCCCACCGCTTGGGCAGTGGGGGTTTTTATTTTTTTGGCGTCCCCAGGGGGATTCGAACCCCCGTCGCCGCCGTGAAAGGGCGGTGTCCTGGGCCAGGCTAGACGATAGGGACGTAGACTTATAATAATTGCTGCGCCCGAGGGCATTTAGATACCCGAACCGAAAAAAAGTTGCAAGAGAAAAGTCACTACGGCGGTAATATGACAAGGAACTATTCAGCTGCGGCCCTTCGCGCGGGGTCGGGGATGACGAAAAGCGTCCCTTGACATAGGATTCCCGACCCGGTGCTCAACAGATACAATGACAAGAACCTGGATTGGCGGCACTGACTGCAAGTGTTAGCCTGGAAAAAAGGGAGGAGATGCAGATGCTGATAACCACCGAAACTACAGCAAAACAGCAACTCAAAATATCAACAGAGTTAATTCAGATCACCTACGGAAGCCACCCAACTCCCTTTGGCCCAGCACTGATCGCTTTTACCGCCAAAGGCTTATGTCATCTCGATTTTTTTGATGACGATAGCATCCGGGCATTGACACAGCTGCATAAAAACTGGCCGCATGCGACCTTTTACCAAGACCAGGGCGCCACCACCACCCTGACTCAACGGGTGTTTGCTCCACCGTCGCAACAAGATTCGCAAAGCCTGCGCCTGCATCTACGTGGCACCGACTTTCAACTGAAGGTCTGGCTCAGGCTGCTGAACATCCCGCCCGGTCATTTGATCAGCTATCAGGAACTCGCGCAGTTAATTGACCAACCGTCAGCAGCGCGCGCCGTTGGCGGGGCGGTCGGCCGGAATCCGATCTGTTATCTGATCCCCTGCCACCGGGTAGTCCGCAGCGACGGCTCCATCGGCGGATATCGTAGCGGCGTCGCCCGCAAGAAAGCCCTTCTGGCTAGTGAGGCCAACCATCCCTAGTCTGACACTAGATGGGCTCACTTGCCTCTGCTGCAGATCGCAGAGCAACAATCAGAAACGGCCGGCCAAGCTCAATCCGAATGCTGAATGGTGGGTCGATGCAGGTCGTGAGGCACCAACCGAGACCGCCCCGGTGATGACCAGATCGCGACCGCTCAAGCGATTGACCCAGTCGCCGATTTGATCCACCGGATCGAGAAAAAACAGGGATATGCGGCCCAGCACTGCCGAGCCTAGTACCTGACTGTTATTAGCCAGAATCCGCTGTTCTGCGTGGTAGGCCCACTCACCACAGAGCCAGCCACTGATTGGGGTGTAGATCAGATCCTGAATCGAGGGGCGCTCGGCAAAGGCCTCGATACCATACTCCCAGAAAAAGGTGGACATCAGGGTAGTATAAACAAACGAATCCCACTGGTTGTACCCCGACTTGCGCGCGACCTGATAGTAAACACCACCAAAGTAGGCGTGGCCAATATAATTAATGGTCCAGTGATCCTTGTCCCAGACCGGTTTCCGCGACACATTATCCCACCATCTATTCGCCAGCTCTGATCCATCGACATCCTTGTCCCAGCCGGTAATATCTGATGGCATCGTATAGAGAATGCCCGCAGCAACCAGACCGGAAGCAAACACCAGCCGGGTTTGTGACCACAGGCGTTCACTGTCAGCTCCTTCGCTAACAAAAAGGGAAAAGCTCTTACGCGAAGATTTTGTCTGGGCGGCGCCTGCCGATGAATCCAGGTTGTGATGACCTGCAGCATGCAGCCCCGTCGTTTCACCTGCCGCAAAAACTGTGGTCAAGGTTACACCACCTTGAAAAACCAACATCACTATCAGCACCAATCCAGAAAACCATATTTTCAACCGCAAGCACCTCCTGAAAGAAAAAGAAATTGAGCCCAAAAATCATTTTTCACTGAAACTCAAGCGCCCATCAAGTATACCTCGACAGGATATCCACACAATGACGTGATAGCATCAAACCACTTAAAAACCGAGCAACAGCAGCTCGAAAATCTGCCGTTTGAGCTCTATCGGTTGACTTCCCTTTTTACCGACGCCCTCTATCAACCGGCGTTAACTTCATCGGCCTGGCAGAGGGGCCGACACCACCTGGCGGGGCAGCTTGTCAACACTGAACGGGGACATATCAAAAAGTGTCACGTTCGCAAGCCAGAGAGGCCCCTGTTAGTTGATGCCTGCAAAAATATCAATTAAAACGTGACACCGATCTGATATACTTGGACTGTTACGTTCTCGCGCAGCACATCGCAGGTTCCAGATCGCCCCTCTGAGACATTGGATTCCCCCTATGGAACAGCCCCTAAACCCGACAAACAACACCGGCGATCAAGCTGACTGCGGCCCCACGGCACCAGCGCCGCTTGAACAACTAAGCTTTCCCATTGT
>NZ_JCBCBS010000130.1:0-2740 GCF_059864205.1 Pelovirga sp. | reverse complement strand
TATCACGCGTGGCGCACATGGCGGGTTTCTTTCAATATCTGTTTGCCGATGTGGGGTTTGAGGGCTTTACGGGTAACCAGGTCGACTTTGCGGCCAAGAAGTTCTTCCAGTCGTTGTTCAAGCCGCAGAAAAGCGACAAATCCAATGGGTTTGGTAAACTCAACGAGAATATCGACATCACTGTCAGGACGCTGGTCACCCCGAGCGAACGATCCAAACAGAGCCAGGCCGGCAACCGCATGTTGCTGTTGTAGTTCCGGCAAAT
This sequence comes from Pelovirga sp., assembly GCF_059864205.1. Classification (NCBI taxonomy): domain Bacteria; kingdom Pseudomonadati; phylum Thermodesulfobacteriota; class Desulfuromonadia; order Geobacterales; family Geobacteraceae; genus Pelovirga; species Pelovirga sp. The sequence goes on along the minus strand of NZ_JCBCBS010000130.1, from coordinate 2,475 downwards.
GCTGGTGGAGGAGATCAGTAATATCTTCGCAGGTTTTGGTCTCTTTTATGTTCATTTTATATTTATAACATGGGGTAGCCTATGCCGTCAGCAGGTAAATGAGAGAGGCAAAAAATCCAAAGGGGTTTTCTCTCCGTCTCTCCCCCTCCTGCGTCTCTCCGTTAGAGCATTTGACTGCGCCCCTCCGTTAAGGTCTGATCAGTGCCCGCACTGGCAGATTTCGGTCAGGACGCCACCGGTCATCTTGGGGTGTAAAAAGGCGATAAGGCTGTTGTGGGCGCCTTTTCTTGGGGTTTCGTCGATGAGGCGGACGCCGTCGGCTTTCAGGCGTTGCAGGGTGGCGACAATATCATCAACCTCGTAGGCCATGTGGTGGATGCCTTCACCGTTTTTGGCGAGGAACTTGGCCACCGGGGAATCCTCAGCGGTGGCTTCAAGCAGCTCGATGCGGCTTTCTCCGACGAGGAAAAAAGCGACCTTGACCTTCTGCTCCTCGACGACCTCGGTGCCTTCAAAGGTCATGCCGAGCTGATCGCGGTAGAAGGGGATGGAGGTGTCGAGACTGTTGACGGCGATACCGATGTGGTTGATTTTGGTTAGCATGAAAACTCCTTAACTTTGATAGCCACCAGGCACCAAGGACACCAAGTAAATCTGAATCTTTTTGTTAAAGGCCAAGGTTTTATCTTTTGCTCAGGTTTTGTCTTTCTTAGTGCGCTTGGTGCCTTGGTGGCAAGTATTTGGTTTGAAACAGTCATCAGGTCATAAAGGACACCAAGAAAGGCAATTTTAAAAGTTATAGGACAAATCTTTTGATGCCCTGTTTAAACAATGGTGTATTGAAGTTGATGAGAAATCCCAGTTTTATCCTGGTCATTTTCATATAGCTTAAAAGCTGTGCTTGCCATAGTGGATTATCTTTCTCTGTTGCTTTCATTTCGACAATAACCGAATCCTCAACTAGCAGATCCAGCCTGAAGCCTTCTTCAAAGCTGATGCTGTCGTAAACAATCGGGATGGCTTTTTGCCGTTCGACCTTCAGACCATTCTTCTCAAGTTCATAAGCAAGACATGTTTCGTATACTTTTTCTAATAGACCTGGGCCAAGCTTTTGATGAACCCTGAATGCTGAATCGACGATAGATTTGGCGATTTGATCGATTTCCTGCATTGCTCCCCCCATTCATGTTTTTGGTCAAATAGCAGTATTAAAGGATTTTTGCCACCAAGGCACCAAGGTCACCAAGAAAAGCAAACAGGTCGAATTGTTAGAGGCAAAAGCTTTTGATTTTAAACCATGATTCTTTGCACTTCTTGGTGTCCTTTGTGTCTTGGTGGCTAATCTTCAATGTCTTTTGAATGCTTCCAATAGTCTTCTCGCCGCTGCGCCGGGGGTGGTGGTGCCAGTGCTGACGGCGGTTTGCAGGGGGTCGATTAAGGGGGCGACATTTTTATCGGTCATGAACTGGTTTTTCAGTTCATCCATCACCTGGGCCCACATCCAGTCGCTGGCCTGGAGGCGGCGCTTCTGTTCGAATTCGCCATGCTCGCGCATGGTGGTGACAAAGTCGAGGACGGTCTGCCAGGTTTCAGCGATCCCCTGTTGTTTGAGGGCGCTGCACAGCAGTACCGGGACGATCCAGTGGCGGCTTTTGGGTTTGAGCAGATGCAGGGCGTTCTGGTATTGCTTGCGGGCCAGTTCGGCGCGCGGGCGGTTGTCCCCTTCGGCCTTGTTGATGAGGATCGCATCGGCGATTTCCATCACCCCTTTTTTGATCCCCTGGAGCTCATCCCCGGCTCCGGCGAGTTGCAGCAGCAGGAAAAAGTCGACCATGGAGGCGACGGTGATCTCCGACTGGCCGACGCCGACGGTTTCAACGATGATGATGTCAAAGCCGGCGGCCTCGCACAACAGCATGGTCTCGCGGGTTTTGCGCGCAACGCCGCCGAGGGTGTCGCCGGCGGGGGAGGGGCGGATAAAGGCGTTGTGTTCGCGAGCGAGCTCTTCCATGCGGGTTTTGTCGCCAAGGATGGAGCCACCGGATAGCTGGGAGGAGGGATCGACAGCGAGAATGGCGATCTTGTGGCCACGGCGGATCAGGCTCATGCCTAACGCTTCGATAAAGGTGCTTTTGCCGACACCGGGTACCCCGGAGATACCGACGCGGATACTATTGCCGGTGTGGGGCAGTAGTGAGTCAAGCAGCTCAGTGGCTTTGGCCCCATGATCCGGATTACGGCTCTCGATCAGGGTGATGGCCTTGGCCAAAGAGCGGATGTTGCCGGAACGAACGCCGGAGGCGAGCTGGGAGATGTGAATAGACATAAAACCTTTTTTGGCCACCAAGACTCCAAGGACACCAAGAAAAGCCAAATAAAAAAATTAATGTTTAAAATCCAAAGGCTGAAATAGTTCTTCGCTTGGAGTTCTTGGTGCCTTGGACGCAATTTTCTTATAAAAAACTTTTTAAATCA
>NZ_JCBCBS010000124.1:0-2702 GCF_059864205.1 Pelovirga sp. | reverse complement strand
TCTGAGTGTTGTTGCTGAAAGTTTCGATCATAAACTTGGCTTGATTGCCGAGGGTCAGCAGCTGTTGGGAGAAAAGGTCAACCGACTGGAAAAACGTGTCGACAAGGTGGAAAATCGCTTGGAGAGCGTTGAACTGAATCTGATCGCCGTTGCTGGCGACCTCAAGGCCACGGATAAGTGGCTGAGCGGAAAAATAGATGCCGTCGCCGTTGACCTCAAAGCCCACCGTGCCGATACCGAAGCCCATCATGCAGTGTATCAGGTGAAAGAGTAACGAGAACTGAGGACTGAGGACTGAGGACTCAGTACCGGGTTCTAACGGTGCCTGTCCCTCTGACCTGAATATAGAATGAGTAACTATGACCAGCAAAAGTCGAGTTGAAAGACGGGGAATAGTGACTGCCCCCGTTGAGGTTCTCACAGCAATCAGATTGAGATCATGCGCATTATTGGACAACAGGATTATTCAGGGTAAACAGTAAACACCTGACCCCTAAGATGCAATAACAGGGTTCAGGGTTGTGCCTGATCAGCGTTTATCAGATGTGATCAGCGTTCTAAAAAAGGTTTTCAGTCTTTTTTTGCTTTGATTTGAGGTTTGGTTTAAATCCGTGTAAATCCTTGTAAATCCGTGTGCTATTAGGGTTTGCGAACGGAAGTTGAAATTGACAATATACCCATAAAAGGTATAATTAGCATGGGATGGACAGTTAAATTCACGAATCGGGCCAGAAAGCAAAAAGACAAACTCCCACGACGGGTGCAGGAAACCCTGTTTCAGTTGGTTCGCGAGATCGAGTCTGCCGGTCCGGTTCGGGGAGACTGGCCTAATTACTCAAAGCTTTCGGACAATCAGCACCATTGTCACCTGAAAAAGGGCAACCCCACTTATGTGGCAGTCTGGCGGGAAGTCAAAGGTGCAATCAGGTTAGTGGAGGTCATCTATGCCGGTAGTCACGAAAAAGCCCCATACTGACGATAACGAAATAGTCACGGTTCGGCTGCGTGTGCATCGTCGCAATGTCGCCAGAATCAAGGAATACGCCGAGGCTGTCGAGTATTGCGAAGAGCGTCATTACTCTGTAGCCGAAGTTTTCCCGGAATATATCGGGAAAGAGCAGCAAATCTCCCTGCGCGCATACCGAACCCGCGAAGGCCTCACCCAGATACAACTGTCTGAGTTGACCGGTATCCCACAGCATCAACTGAGTGAAATGGAAAACGGCAAACGCGTCATAGGTAAAGAACGCGCCCGAAAGCTTGCAAAGGCGCTGAATGTTTCCGATTATCGGGTGTTTTTGTAATCCATGGGCGAATCTGTATCTCAAAGTGAGGGATCGAAACCTGAATAGCTCGCAGATTACGCTGAAAAGCTATGATAAAAATCTGATCAACCAAAACTTGCAGGGATGGTCAGGATAAAAGCTTTTAGCACGGTAAGGTCAACGTCAAAAGATCTGCATATTGGTTTGAAACCCCAGAGAATAGGTTGTGCATTTGACCCTACCGTGGACGATTTAAAGGTGTTACCGTGATAGAAAGAATTTTAAAAGATTTTAACACGGTAACGTCAAGGGCAAAGATGACACGGTAAGGTCAATGGCAAAAGATCTGCATATTGGTTTGAAACCCAGAGAATAGGTTGTGCATTTGACCCTACCGTGAGCGATTTAAAGGTTTTACCGTGATAAACAGGGCCTTGTTTTTTAGTTGTCATCAGATGTGATCAGCGTCCAGAAAAAAAAAGGTTCTCATCTTTGATGTTTTTTTCATTTTTTTTTCACAAAAACACCCCTCAGTCAGAAATATGTCAGATGGATGGTGTATAGTCCCGGACTTGTTTGAACAGGGCTGGGGGCCGGCTCTTTCAGGTGTCAGCTCTCTTCAGAGGTTTCTGACAGTGTGTTTAAGTTTTTGAGTTCGTCCCCTTTGGATTTACGTTGCAGAACAAGAGATGTGGCAATGCAAGACTTGACCCCGAGCATAATCAGATTGAGGTCATGCGCATTATTAGACAACAGGATTATTCAGGCTAAACAGTAAACACCTGATCCCTGAGAAGGAGCCATCAATGTCTACGGCTTTGAAAATGGAAGTTGACCCGCAAGAAATTATTAATGCGGTCAAAAAAATGAAGAAGCAGGATCGCGAAGTATTCATTGAAGATCTTCTGGCCGCCACCTGCCCGGAATATCTGACCAGCATTCGCGAAGCCAGGGCAGAATATAAAGTCGGCAAGGTTTCCAGCCACAAAGATGTATTTGGTTCGTGAGTTATCGGCTTGTTTATACAGACCGTGCTCTCAAGGATATTCAAAAACTTGATCCGCAGGTCAAAAATCGAATTGGCAAAGCACTATTGCGGTTCGAGGCTGATCCGCTTGGACATGCCAAGCCGTTAACAAATGCTGAGCTTGGGAACTATCGGTTCAGAGTAGGTGATTATAGGATTATTTTCGATATAGGGGCTGAGGATATAGTCATTTTGCGTGTAGGGCACCGGCGACAGATTTATAGAGGATGAGGCAGAATGTAAAGAGTTGGGTTTCACGCAAACCCAATATATTCAGCCGCTGATCTCAGAGTTCATCATGGAATGTATCGGGTGAAAGAATAACGAGTAACGAGTAACAAGTACTATGTTTAACAACTCAGTACTGGTTTTTAACACCTGACCGATGAGATCTTACCCCTTTGCCTGGG